>JBPCVZ010000502.1:0-25131 GCA_051010015.1 Hyphomicrobiaceae bacterium | reverse complement strand
TCCTCACCATCGACGGCGAGCACTACGATATCTGCGGCATCGGCCAGACCGAGGCGGCGCATGCCCTGTGCACCAACGCCCCGAACCAGTACCACTATGTGCAGCCCGGCGTCGGCCACTACGGCGTCTTCAACGGGCGGCGCTGGCGCGAAGAGATTCAGCCGCGCATTGCCGAGCAGATGCGCGCCGCCGAAGGCCGTCGCAAGCGCCCCGTCGAGGTCGAGGCGGCCTGAAAGGGTGCGGGCTTTGCGCGGGTGCCGAGGGGGTAAGGGCCAAAGGGACCAGGCTAGCACCGAACCGCGCGCAGAGCTTATTGTAAAGCTTTCCCAAAACAGCGTAAGTTGTTGATTTTAAATTTATAATGCTTGACAATAAACTCAACCTCTCGAGACCATCAGGTTGGATTGTCAAACATGGACGCCTCCGTTTACGAGCAGTTCGAAGACCGCCGCTTGCACGCATGGGAAAAACTCGACGGGGCCCTGCCCGAAGAGATCAAGCGTGGCCGCTTCCTCGATATCGGCTGCGGGATCGGCAACGGCCTGGTGGCAGCACTCCAACATGGCTTCCAGAGCGCCGTTGGCATCGATCGGGATTTCGGCGAGTTCGTGTGGTGGGACGCCGGGTACTTCGACACGATCTGCCGTCGCTATGACGTAGAGGCCGGCCACGCCGTCCTGGTCGAGGCCGATCTGTTCGAGACCAAGTTTGCCGCGCAGGCCTTCGATTGCGTCATGATGCTCGATAGCATTGAGCACGTGCCCGAACCGGCGGCGTTTATCACCGAGGCAGCCGGCTATGTTGCGCCGGGTGGCGTTCTGCTCCTCGATACGAGCCCGTTCTACTACAGCCGGCAAGGTCATCACCTGTTCAGCTATTTTGATCCGGAGACGGAGCCCTGGCCCCACCTGCGCCATGACTTCGAGGAGATGATCCAGGCCCGCAACGTCGATGACTGGTCGATGCAGCGCTTCCATGAACTGAACCGGACGACGTACAAGCATGTCCGCGATGCCATCACGCGAACGGGTCTTGAAATTGTCACCGAGCAGCAGGGAATCGCGGGAGACGAAACCCGCGAACTGTTCGAACACCACCGCCAGGCCATGAACCTGGCCGGCATCAATGAAGAGTGGCTGTTCGAGGAATGGGTCCTGATCGTGGCCACCAGAGCATAGGACTGGTCTGGATGTCGTGTATACCGCCGCCGATCTGGTTCAGTCCGTGGAGCGCTATCGCGCAAGTGTTTTCACCTTCGCCTTGGGCTTGGCCAGGACATTGCGGACGATTGTCATGAAGGCGTCCAAGGCGGCATCGTTGTCGCGACTGGGGTGCCAGTAGGCATAGAGGCCGACCGTTTGGTGCGGGAACGGAAACGGCAGAACCTTGATTGGCCATCGCGTGCGCATGCCGTCGGCAATCAGCGAGGCGACCGTCGCGATCATCGGTGTGCCGCAGATCAGATGCGGAACCAGTGAGAACGACCAGACCGAAACCTGGCGCTGGCGGTTGACGCCGGCTCGGCGCAAGGCCTCTTCGTCCTCGAAGACCATCTGGTGTTCGAAGTAGCGCACCACGACATGCTCGCGGGCCATGTAGTCCTCGATCGACAGCTGCGTGACCCGGGGATTGCTGTCCTTGCACAGCACGCACACGAAGCGGTCTTCGAACAGCGTTTCGTTCGGTGCGACGCCGATGTTGAACGGCTCACCGGCGAACAGCAGATCCGCCTCGCCGCTGTTCAGCAATTGAGATGACGCGGTCGACAAGGGCAGAATGTCGAACCTCAGCCCCGGGATTTGCTCGCGTGCCAGGCGAATGGCGCCGGCCAGGAATGTCGTCATGGCGTAGTCCGAGGCAACGATCTTCAATTCCCGCTCGAACTGGGTGACGTCGAGATCGGGCATCAGCGCCGTGAACGACTGGGTCTTTGCCATGACTTCGTTCAACGGTGCGATCAGCGTCTTGGCAAACGGCGTCAAGACCAGGCTGCGGCCGGAGCGCACGAGGAGTTCGTCTTTGAAGTGGCTGCGCAACTGGCCAAGGATGGTGCTGACGGCCGACTGGCTGAGATGGACATGGTCGGCGGCACGCGTCACGCTGCGCTCCGACAACAGCGCCTGCAAGCAAATCAGCTGATTGAGGTCGAATCCCTTGAGGCGCATCCCGTACATCCATATTTTTGATGATTAAATACCCATACTATCAATTTTACAAATTGATACGGCATCCCGGATAGTCCTTTCGACGCAAGCCCCCATTCGCCCCGGCATCCGTCGGCAATCCGCGCAAGGAGATTGATGATGAACGAACACGCCACATTTCCCGCCCGCAACGGCCAACGCATCGCGAACGGCATGCTCGAGGACAACTATCCACGCAACATGTGGTGGGTCGCCGCGATGGCCGATGAAGTGACCGACAAGCCGCTGGCGAAGTGGCTACTCGAGTTGCCGATCGTCCTCTTTCGCTTGCAGGACGGCACACCGGTCGCGCTCGACGACCGCTGTCCGCACCGCTGGGCACCGCTCTCCGATGGCCGCGTCGTCGATGATCAGATCGTGTGCCCCTACCATGGCATGGCGTTCGGCAAGGATGGCGCGTGCACGCACGTGCCGACCCAGGGCACCATTCCGAGCACGGCACGCGTGCAGAGCTACCCGCTGGTCGAGTCCGGTGCTTTCATCTGGATCTGGATGGGCGACAAAGAGGAAATCGAGAACAGTCCGCCACCGGTCGACATGTCCTACACAACGAACCCCGACTGGTCCGTCGTCACGGGATACTACGAGGTCGCAACCAACTGGGTTCTGATCCGCGAAAATGTCCTCGATCTGACCCACATCGCGCACCTGCATACCAACACGTTCAAACAAGATGACTGGAACAGCGTGCCCGACGTCGCGATGGAGGGGGATGTGGTGATCTATCGCCAGGAGTTCGACCTCGCGCCGCTCTCGCCGTTGTTCTGCCATGCCATGGGATTGAGCGAGACCAAGCCCATAAAGCGGGTCCAGGAAGGGCGCATGGAATCGCTGGCGGTGTCGTTTTCCGATTGGAACGTCCACGACCCCGAGCCCACCGCAGGCGCGCGCTCCGACTTCCTGATGCGTGGCTGCCATATCGTGACGCCAGCACAACGCGGCACGACCCACTACTACTGGGGAGCGGCCTTCGACATTGCCGATGTCCCGGCCGACATTTGCGAGAAAACCAAAGCAAGCGTGATCGCCGCCTTCGATGAAGACAAAGGGTTACTGGAGCGCATGCAGACGATGATCGGCGCCGACGCGCGGCGCTTGGACTACCCCGAGGTGACGCTGGCCGCAGACGGTGCCGGCGTGCGTGTCCGCCAGGTCCTGCAGCGCAAACTGGCCGCCGAAGGCCGCAAGCTCTCGTAGAACAGCGGGCCGTTCGCTGCATCGCTTTGAACCGATCGAATTTCGGAGGCCGCAATGTTGGAAGCCGCTGGCATCGTCGTGGTCGGCGCCGGGCAGGCCGCAGCAAGCGCCATCGAGGCATTGCGCTCGGGCGGTTATGGAGGCCGGCTGACGCTGGTCGGTGATGAACCGCTGCCGCCCTACCAGCGCCCGCCCCTGTCAAAGAAATATCTGCTCGGCGAAATGGGTGTCGACACGCTGCTGCTGCGCCCGCGAAGCTATTACGCATCGCACGACGTCGACCTGCACCTTGGCGTGAGCGTCGCACGCATCGACCCGACCAATCAGACCGTGCACCTGTCGGATGACACGCGCTTAAACTGGGACCGCCTGCTGATCGCAACCGGGGCGGCGGCGCGGCGGCTGCCGCCGCAACTGGTCAACGGATTCGATGCGGTTCACACCATCCGCTCCATTGCCGACGTCGATCGCATGGCTTCTCAGTTCGACAATACCAGCCGGGTTCTCATCGTGGGTGGCGGCTTTATCGGCCTGGAAGCCGCAGCCGTCGCCCGGCAGCGCGGGCATCACGTGACCGTCATAGAAGCAGCTCCGCGGATTCTGCAGCGCGTCGCGGCCAGCGAAACCTCGCGCTACTTTGCAGCACTGCATCGGCGCAACGGCGTCGACGTGCGCGAAAGCGTGTCTATGGAAAAGATCAGCCCGCAACCGGACGGCAGCGGTATCGTTCACCTCAGCGATGGCGGTGCGCTGGAGGTCGATTTCATCGTGGCCGGCATTGGTGTCGACCCGACAACCGAGTTGGCTCAGGCGGCCGGTCTCGAGATCGACAACGGCATCGCCGTCGATCCGTTCTGCCAGACGTCGTGCCCGAACATCTTCGCGGCCGGCGATTGCGCATCGTTCCCATGGCGCGGCCGACGCATCCGATTGGAATCGGTCCCGAACGCCGTCGAACAGGGCAAAATCGCAGCCGCCAACATCCTCGGACAGGCACGACCGTATGACGCCGTGCCGTGGTTCTGGTCGGATCAGTACGACGTCAAGTTGCAGATCGCCGGGCTCAATCACGGCTTCGACGAGATCGCAACGCGCCCCGGCGCACGCGAAGGAGCGCGTTCGGTGTGGTACTATGGTGCCGGTGAGCTGCTGGCCATCGATGCATTCAACGATGCGCCGGCGTTCATGGCGGCAAAGCGGTTTCTGGCGGCCGGCTTCTCGCCAGAAATCGACGCCATCCGCAATCCATCGACAGATCTGAAACGTCTTCTGGCAAGTGCTGCTTGAGCGGCGCGTCCGCGATCGCGGCCTTGATATTGAATCCGATTGGACGCGACAGGCCTTAGCTGCTCAGGCTCCGGCTTGGACGGCCGGTTGCGGCATCAGACCACCGCTCTCGGCAATGAAACGGACGATCTCGTCGACGCCCTTGCCGTGTTTCAGGCTCGCAAAAACGAACGGGCGATCGCCCCGTTGGGCACCGGCATCGCGCCTCATGACGTCGATATCGCTGCCAACGTAGGGTGCAAGGTCGGTCTTATTGATCACGAGCATGTCCGAGCGCGTAATGCCCGGGCCGCCCTTGCGCGGGATTTCCTCGCCCTGGGCGACATCGATCACGTAGATCGTCAAGTCGGCGAGATCGGGAGAGAACGTCGCTGCCAGATTGTCGCCCCCCGACTCGATCAGGACGAGTTCCAGGTTGGGCAGCTTCGCGCGCATCTCGGCGATGGCAGCGAGATTGATCGAGCAATCCTCGCGGATGGCGGTATGCGGGCAGCCGCCCGTTTCGACGCCCAGCACGCGTTCGGACGGCAGCACCTGAGCGCGCATCAGGAATTCAGCGTCTTCGCGGGTGTAGATGTCATTGGTGATGACGCACATGTCGATCCGGCCGGCAAGCGCGCGGCAAAGCTCGGCCGTCAGTGTCGTCTTGCCGGAGCCCACCGGTCCGCCGATACCGACACGCAAGGGGCCGTGCGGCGAGGTTGCAGTGATCATGAGCGGAACAGCCTTGTGGTTTGAGTTTCGTGGAGCATGGCGGCAAGGTCGGCGCCCCACGTTGCCGAGCCGAGATCGCATTCGCCCGCCGCCCGCGTGGCACAACAGATCGCACGGAGTGGAACCATCAGATCCGCGACGATGCGCTGACCATCGAACTGGCCTACAACACCGAGCCGAATGGCGGCCGAGATGAGATTGTTCAACAACGCGATGGCGTAGGCCTCGAGCGTTGCGTCAACGCAGATCGTATGCCGGCGGGCGGCGATGGCGACGGCGACCGGAAGCGTGGCCGTGTCGCGCAAACCGGCAAACGGTGACGGCCCGACACACCAGGCAGCCTCGTACGCAAGGATGAAACTGCGTCCTTGGCTGACCGTCTCGCCGTGACGTTCCGCAGAGGGCTGCATGGCGCCGGCCAACGCAACCAAGTCATGGGTCTCGGCCGAACCGCTCGCGCGCTGGATCAGGCTAATGAAGATGAGGTCGTTCCTGAGTGAGCCGTGCTGCAGGAGCGCGCGCAACCAATCGGTCAGCGTATCGCGGTCCGTCACCCAACCCTTCTCGATCGCCGTCTCGAGCCCCTGGCTATAGGCGAAACCGCCGACCGGAAATGACGCCGACAGCCAGATCATCAGCTCGCCGGGAAAGGCCCTGGTTGCGTTCGCACCCGTATCGGTATCCGCGTCGCGCATCAGGTGTGATCGTGAACGTGTGGATGATGATGGCCGGCGCCGTGGTGATGGCCGCGCTCAAGCGATCCATATCCGCCGTAGGCTCCCCCTTCCGGCTCGAACGCGCGCGTGACGACGGCAACCGAGCCGCCGAGGCCGCGTACCATGTCGGCGAGGACATGGTCCGGTTGGATATAGATGGCGTTCGCCAGAACCTCCGCCGGCGTATGGCGGTTGCCGATGTGCCAGGCAATGCGCATCAGTGTCAGGACATCCGGCGCGCTGATCTCGAAAAGTTCCTCGTCAGCGGCGCGCACGATCACAACCCCGCCTTGATCAAGGTCAAGGCCGACGCCATCGGCCAGATAGGTGGCCTCCGGCAGGTCGAGCAGGAAAGCGTCGCCTTGATCCGTCCGCAGTGCGACCCTGCGGCGATAGCGATCCTCGCGCGTCAGCGTAATCGTGCCGAAGCGCGATGACCGATCGTCAACGACTGCGATGATCTTTGTGGCGCGTTTCATGGTGACCTTCGCTTGGCAGGATTAAAACAGGAAATAGCGCTGCGCCATCGGCAGTTCCTCGGCCGGCTCGCAGACCAGAAGTTCGCCGTCGGCGTGAACTTCGTAGGTTTCCGGATCGATTGAAATGTCCGGCGTGGCATCGTTCAGCACCATGTCCGACTTGGAAATGCCGCCGCGGACATTTTCGATCGCGACCACCTGCTTTTGCAAGCCCAATTCCTGGCCAACCTTGCCGGCCACGGCTGCAGCCGAGACGAAGGTGAGCGACGTTGCCGTTCGGGCAGAGCCGAAGGCACCGAACATCGGGCGGTAATGGACGGGCTGCGGTGTCGGGATCGAGGCGTTGGGATCACCCATCTGTGCCGACGCGATGGCGCCTCCCTTGACGATCATGTCGGGCTTCACCCCAAAGAATGCCGGCGACCACAACACGAGATCGGCGAGCTTGCCGGCTTCGATGGAGCCGATGTGTTTGGACATGCCGTGCGCGACGGCCGGGTTCAACGTATACTTGGCAATGTAGCGCTTGACGCGGAAATTGTCGTTACCACTACCGGTATCCTCCGGCAGCGCGCCGCGCTGAAGCTTCATCTTGTGGGCTGTCTGCCACGTCCGGATGATCACCTCGCCAACGCGGCCCATGGCCTGGCTGTCAGACGCAATCATCGAGAGCGCACCGATGTCGTGCAGGATGTCTTCTGCGGCGATCGTTTCCTTGCGAATGCGGCTTTCGGCGAACGCGAGGTCTTCTGGGATCGACTGGTCGAGGTGATGACACACCATCAGCATGTCGAGATGCTCGTCGATCGTGTTGACCGTGAACGGCCGTGTCGGGTTGGTCGATGACGGCAAGACATTCGGCAGGCCGGCAACGCGCATGATGTCGGGGGCATGGCCACCACCGGCGCCTTCGGTGTGAAACGCATGGATCGTGCGGCCCTTGAACGCCGCGATCGTGTCCTCGACGAAACCGCTCTCGTTGAGTGTATCGGTGTGGATCATGACCTGGACGTCGTGATCGTCGGCAACGGCGAGGCAGTTGTCGATCGCGGCGGGCGTCGTGCCCCAGTCCTCATGCAGCTTGAGCGCACAGGCACCGGCCTCGATCTGCTCGACGAGCGCTCCGGGCTGGGCGGCATTGCCCTTGCCCGAAAGCGCCAGGTTCACGGGAAAGGCATCGAAGGATCGCAACATCATCCCGATGTGCCACGGCCCGGGCGTACACGTCGTCGCGTTGGTTCCCGTGGCCGGACCGGTGCCGCCGCCGAGCATGGTCGTCACGCCCGACATCAGGGCTTCTTCGATCTGCTGCGGGCAGATGAAATGGATGTGGGCGTCAAACCCACCGGCCGTCAGGATCTTGCCTTCGCCGGCAATGACTTCCGTGCTTGGTCCGATGATGATCGTGACGCCGGGCTGAATATCCGGGTTGCCCGCCTTGCCGATGCCGGCGATGCGCCCCTCCTTGAGGCCGACATCGGCCTTGAAGATGCCGGTAACATCGACAATGAGCGCATTGGTGATGACGGTATCGACGGCACCGCCGGCACGCGTCACCTGGCTTTGTCCCATCCCGTCGCGAATGACCTTGCCACCACCGAACTTGACCTCTTCACCATAGATGGTGAGGTCATCCTCGACCTCGATGAACAGGTCCGTATCGGCAAGACGGACTTTGTCACCGACCGTCGGGCCGAACATGTCGGCATAAAGGGCGCGGGCAATCTTTGCTGGCATTGGGAATGGTCCTTAGAGATCGCCCATGACTTGCTGGCGAAAGCCGAACACCTTGCGTGCACCGGCCAATGCGACCAGCGTCACGGTCCGCGACTGGCCGGGCTCGAAGCGCACCGCCGTGCCGGCCGCAATATCCAGGCGGAAGCCACGGGCAGACTCGCGATCAAATGACAGAGCCGGATTCGTCTCGAAGAAGTGGTAGTGACTGCCAACCTGAATGGGCCGGTCACCGGTGTTGGCAACACGGATCTCGATCGTTTCGCGACCGGCATTGAGCTCGATCTCGCCGTCCTTCGGAATAACTTCACCAGGGATCATTTTTTCCTCCGTGCGAGCGCGCGACGGGCCATGACGAGAAGGACGAGCGCCGCGGTCATGAGAGCCGCTGCGAGGGTTTCGTTGCTGATCATCACGTGAGGGTGCGCGTGAGCCAATCCGTCCTGATGGGCATGGGCCGCAAGCGCCGAGCATATGAGCCCGCTCAATGAAAGCGAAAGTCGTGAATACATGGCGTGGCCTCTCGTCAGTTAGCGAATGGGATTGTGAACGGTGACGAGTTTGGTCCCGTCAGGAAATGTTGCCTCGACCTGGACGTCATGGATCATCTCGGCAATGCCCTCCATCACCTGGTCACGTGTCAGCACTTCAGCGCCGGCCTGCATGAGTTCGCCGACCGAACGACCGTCGCGCGCACCTTCGACAACGAAGTCCGTGATCAACGCAATCGCCTCCGGATGGTTGAGCTTGACGCCACGCTCGAGGCGCCGGCGCGCGACATTGGCGGCCATCGCAACGAGCAGCTTGTCTTTCTCTCTCGGGGTCAGGTTCATGACGGTATCTCTTAGTCTCTATCACTACGTCAGCCAGGCGCGTGGCAGAGCGGGGCCACCCAGGGCGGGTATCAGGGATTGCATGAGATGTCGAACGTCCTCGCAACGGTGGGCGAGGCCGCGCACGACAAGCTTTTTGTCCCACGCCGATGCAGCACACTCGAACGGCGATTGTTCCAAGACGGAGCGGGCACTGCCCAACCAGTTCTCGGCATCCGGCGCCGCAAGCAGCAAGGTCAGGGCGGCGTGCGATCCGCCTGCCATCGCCGGCTGAGTCATGATGTCGAACGCGTCCCCGGTGAGGTGGACGTTCTCTGCGAATACCAGCCGGCCATCACGGCGAACGCGCCATCGGTCGGCGAACATGCCACCTGTCAGGAATTCGCCCATGGCCCGACGACCAAACACGACGGTTTCAGCCAATAGCAGGCGCCCGGTTGGCGCCAGATCGATCTCGAGTGAACGGTCCAGGCGCGCACTGTCGAACAGAATGGTCTCCTGCGGCAACCAGTTGAACGCCGCCCCCGCGCCGATGTCGGCTTCGACCGAGACACGGGCGGTGTCGCCGTCGCCCGAGCGATAGCAGCGCTCCGAAGCCATCGTCGTAACGGTCAGCGAAGCAGCTTCCTCGACCGCAAACGACTGGTGCACGTGATCACCGGCCGCTAAGCCGCCGCCGGTGTTAATCAAGATGACTTCCGGCGGATTGGCCCGGCGCACAACGCGCGCCTTGTAGCCGTCGCTCTCGGCCACGTGCGTGACGCAGTTGAGGCCGTTGCGCAAACCAGCCCGGATGGAGACGCCGCCGCGCACCCGGACGTCGCGCATCGCAGGTCCGGGCTTGGCTGCCTCAGACCGAGAGGTGGCTTCGGACGCGTTCATCATCCATCTCCTCCCTTGCACCTGCCAGAACGATCTGGCCGCGATCCATCACGGCATAGCTGTCAGCCAGGTCGCGCGCAAACTCGAAGTACTGCTCGACCAGCACGATCGCCATGTGCCCCTTGTTCCTCAGATAATCTATCGCGCGCCCGATGTCCTTGATGATTGATGGCTGAATACCTTCCGTCGGCTCATCGAGAACCAACAGCGAAGGGCGCGCGACCAGGGCACGACCAATCGCGAGCTGCTGCTGCTGTCCTCCGGAGAGATCGCCTCCGCGGCGGTGCAGCATGTCTTTGAGGACGGGGAAAAGCTCAAAGACTTCGTCCTGCACATGGCGCTGGCCACGCCCCGCAGCAGCGAAACCGGTCTCAAGGTTTTCCTTTACCGTCAGCAGCGGAAAAATCTCACGGCCTTGCGGCACGAGCGCAATGCCCGCGCGCGCGCGTTTATGCTGCGGCATGGAAGAGATGTCATGCCCCGCCCAGTGGATGCGGCCGGCGCTGATCGCGTGCTGTCCGGTGACGGCACGCAACAGGCTCGTCTTGCCGACGCCATTGCGCCCCAGTACGCAGGTCACCTCGCCGGGCGCCGCGTTCAGCGAGACACCCCGCAGGACCTGCGCGGCACCGTACTTGAGATCAATTCCATGCACTTCGAGCATGCTTGCTGCCTATGCCCCTTTGAACAGTCGACCCAGTCCGAACGGCAGACGTTCGAGCAGTGAGCCAGGCCGTTCATTCTTAGGTACCACCATTGGCACGAGCTCACTGATACGCGTCTCGCCGGTCTCGCTGGTCTCGCTGGTCTCGCTGGTCTCGCCGACCGGTCGCACGGATTGCTTGAGCGAGCGCATCGGCGTCGGACCCTGCCCCAGGATTCTCAGTTCCGACTTCAGGTTCGGCCGTTTCGCAGCAACACGTTGCAGCAACATTCAGTCCTCCCAGCTATCTTCCCAAATAGACTTCGACCACGCGCTCGTCGTTCGACACCGCATCGATGGTCCCTTCGGAAATCACCGTCCCCTCATGCAGGCAGGTCACCTTGACATCGAGGGCGCGCACGAACGCCATGTCGTGCTCGACGACCACCACGGAATGGGTTGCCGCGATGTCGCGCAGCAGGCTTGCGGTCTCTTCGGTTTCGGCGTCGGTCATGCCCGCGACCGGCTCATCGACGAGCAGAAGCTTGGGGTCCTGTGCGAGCAGCATCGCAATCTCGAGCCATTGCTTTTGGCCGTGGCTGAGATTGCCGGCCAGGCGATCGCGATGATCGCCAAGGCGCACGCGCGCAAGCACGGCGTCGATCCTGGTTTCGTCGATCCGGTCGCGCTTGCCAAACAGTGCCGACCAGGCGGTGCGTTCACCCGCAAGCGCCAGCCGAATGTTGTCGGCGACGGTGTGGCCTTCGAATACCGTCGGCTTCTGGAACTTGCGCCCGATACCGAGGTCGGCGATCTCGGTCTCGTCGAGCCGGGTCAGATCATGGCCATCATCGAACACAACCTCTCCCTGATCGGGCCGCGTCTTGCCCGTGATCACATCCATCATCGTCGTCTTGCCGGCGCCGTTCGGGCCAATGATGGCCCGCATCTCGCCAGGCTCGAGAAACAGGGAAAGTCCATTGAGCGCCTTGAAGCCATCGAACGAGACGCTGACGCCATCGAGATAGAGAACACTGTGTGGCTTGGCGGAGGCGTTGATGCGGCTGTCCATGGCACTCACTCCGCCGCTTGCGGCACGACCGCGGTTGGCGCCGGATCCTGGCGCGCGCTCTTCCATCGATGCCACAGCTCGGCCACCGTGCCGACGATCCCCTTGGGCAGGAACAGTGTCGACAGAATGAAGATGCCACCGAGCGCGAATAGCCAGAAGGATGCGAGAAAGCCGGTCGTGAAAAAGGTCTTGAGGAAGTTGATCACGACCGCCCCGAGTGCGGCGCCGGTGAGTGTTCCGCGACCACCGACCGCCACCCAGATCACGGCTTCGATGGAGTTGGCCGGCTGGAACTCGGACGGATTGATGATGCCGACCTGGGGCACATAGAGCGCGCCGGCGACACCAGCCATACAGGCGGAAACCACGAACGCGAGCAGCTTGTAGTTCTCGACCCGGTAGCCGAGGAAACGGGTTCGGCTTTCGGCGTCGCGGATGGCGATAAGCACCTTGCCGTACGTCGATGTCACCATCGCGCGCGCGATTGCATAGGTCAGCGCGAGCGTGGCGACCGTTGCGAGGAACAAGGCGACCCGGGTCCCCCTGGCCTGCAGTTCGAAACCCAGGATATCCTTGAAATCCGTCAGGCCGTTGTTACCGCCGAAGCCCATCTCGTTGCGAAAGAAGGCGAGCAGCAGAGCATAGGTCATGGCCTGCGTGATGATCGACAAGTAGACGCCGGTGACACGCGAGCGAAAGGCCAGCCAGCCGAAGCAGAATGCGAGCAGCCCCGGCGCCAGGAAGACCATCGCCAGCGCGAACGGGAACCAGTCGAAGCCATGCCAGAACCACGGCAACTCGCCCCAGTTCAGGAACACCATGAAGTCCGGCAGGAGCGGGTCCGCATAGACGCCGCGCGTGCCGATCTGGCGCATGAGATACATGCCCATGGCATAGCCGCCGAGCGCGAAGAAGGCGGCATGACCGAGCGAGAGGATGCCGCAGTAGCCCCACACGAGATCGAGCGCGACGGCCAGAATCGCGTAGCACAGGTACTTGCCGATCAGCGCCACGGCGTGCGTTGGCACATGGAACAGGCTGTCCTCGGCAACGATCAGGTTGCCGAGCGCGACGTAGGCGGCGAGCAGCGCCAGCACGCCGAGGAAAATGCGGCTCCCGGTATCGCTGAGGCTGGCAAGATGGCGTGTAATCATGCTTCGACCGCCCGTCCCTTGAGCGCGAACAGACCGCGCGGCCGTTTCTGGATGAACAGGATCAAGAGCACCAGAATCACGATCTTGGCGAGCACCGCGCCGGCCCAGGGTTCGAGAAACTTGTTCGTCACCCCGAGCGCCATAGCCGAAACGAACGTGCCCCAGAGATTGCCGACGCCACCGAAGACAACGACCATGAAGCTGTCGATGATGTAGCTCTGGCCAAGGTTCGGCGACACGTTGTCGATCTGGCTGAGCGCAACGCCGGCAATGCCGGCAATGCCCGAGCCGAGGCCGAACGTCATGGCATCGACGTATCCGGTGCGGATGCCCATCGAGGCGGCCATGCCCCTGTTCTGCGTGACGGCGCGCATTTGCAGGCCAAGCGTCGTGTGCCGCAGGATCAGAAGCAGGACCGCGAAGACGACGAGCGTGAAAACGATGATCCAGAGCCGGTTGTAGGTTATGGCAAGACCCATGAATTCAAAGCCACCCGACATGTAGGACGGCGCACCGACCTCGCGGTTGGTCGGCCCGAATATCGTGCGCACGCTCTGCTGCAGAACGAGGCTGACACCCCAGGTCGCGAGCAGCGTCTCGAGCGGCCGGCCGTAGAGAAAGCGGATGATGCCGCGCTCGATGGCGATTCCGACGAGACCGGCGACGGCAAACGCCAGCGGAATGGCCAGTGGCAGCGAGAGACCAAATCCCTCGGGCCAGTAGGCGCGGAAGGCCTCTTGCACCACGAAGGTCGTGTAGGCGCCGAGCATGACCATCTCACCGTGCGCCATGTTGATGACACCCATGACGCCGAAGGTGATGGCAAGGCCGATGGCGGCAAGCAACAGGACGGAGCCGAGCGAGAGGCCATACCAGATGTTCTGGAGATTGGCGGCCATCGCCAGCCAGGCCTCGACCGACTTGACTGCAGAACCGGCCGCTGCCGCAACGTCGGCATCTTTGTCGCTCAGGGCCGGCCCGAGGGCGACGACGGCGTCCTGTTTGCCGCGCGCCTTGAGAATGGCGATCGCATCGAGCTTGTCAGCCTTGCCGCTTTGCGGTTTGGCAAGGATCAGCGCCGCCCGGGTTTCTACCAAGGCGCGTTTGACGCCCGCCACGGGCTCGTTCTCGATGAGACCGTCGAGAACCGGCAGCACGGCGAGGTCCTTGCGGCGGAACACCTGCCCGGCTGCCGCCAGTCGCTTGGCGGGATCCTTGGCTTTTAGCTGCAGCGAACCGAGCGCTGCCTTGATCACACCGCGCACCCGGTTGTTGACACGGACGCTCTTGGCGCCCGCCGGCTTGCCGGACAAGGCTTCGGCTGTGAACAGATCGTAGTACGTGCGCCCGGTGCGATAGGCGGCCTCGTTGGCACCGGCGAGATAGACTCGGCGTTTGGCCAGCGCCGTCAGTATCGCCGGTGCATGATCGACGCCGGACACCGCAATCGCATCGACGGCTTCGATGGTCTTTCTGTAAGACTTGGCAGCAAACAGAACCCGCGCCTCGCGAAGCTTCGCCTCATCGGATAACGCCGTGGGCGACCAGGCGCCGGCGGCAACAATGAGACAGATCAATCCCGATATGTAGATCGATGCGCGGCGCATTTCTTCTCCAAGCTGATTTGCTGAAGCAAGGGCAACTCAAGCCGCCCTTGCCGATTTCGTCATCACTGTCCGAAGAATGACGTCAGGATGCCCCGCAAGTACCGGTGGTCTTGTTGAAGTTGCCGCACTTCTTGCCGGTCCAGTCGGAGATCAAAGATTTCGAACCCGGCAGGAAGTCGGACCAGGCATCACCCGGGACCAGCCCCTTCGTCTTCCAAACGACGTCGAACTGGCCGTCTTCCAGGATTTCGCCGATCAGCACCGGCTTGGTGATGTGGTGGTTCGGCAGCATCTTCGACATGCCGCCTGTCAGGTTCGGCGCTTCGATGCCGACCAGGGCATCGATCACCTTGTCCGGATCCGTCGTGCCGGCCTTCTCGACAGCCTTGACCCACATGTTGAAGCCAATGTAGTGGGCTTCCATCGGATCATTGGTGACGCGTTTCGGGTTCTTGGTGAACGCCTTCCACTTCTTGATGAAGGCATCGTTGGCATCGGATTTGACCGACTGGAAATAGTTCCAGGCGGCCAAGTGGCCGACCAGGTTCGAGGTATCAATGCCGGCCAGTTCCTCTTCGCCGACCGAGAACGCGACGACGGGAATCTCGGTCGCATCGACACCCTGGTTGGCGAGTTCCTTGTAGAACGGCACATTGGCATCACCGTTGATGGTCGAGACAACGGCGGTCTTCTTGCCCGCAGAGCCGAACTTCTTGATGTCGGACACGATCGTCTGCCAGTCGGAATGCCCGAACGGCGTATAGTTGATCATGATGTCTTCGTCATTGACGCCCTTCGCTCTGAGGTAGGCGGCGAGGATCTTGTTGGTCGTGCGCGGATAGACGTAGTCGGTGCCGGCCAGCACCCAGCGCTTCACCGAGCCGCCATCTTCGCTCATCAGGTAGTCGACGGCGGGGATCGCCTGCTGGTTCGGGGCCGCGCCCGTGTAGAAGACGTTGCGCTCGCTTTCCTCGCCCTCGTACTGGACCGGATAGAACAGAACCGAGTTCAATTCCTTGAACACCGGCAGCACCGATTTGCGCGACACGGAGGTCCAGCAGCCGAACACGGCGGAGACCTTTTTCTGCGAGATGAGCTCGCGCGCCTTCTCGGCGAACAAGGGCCAGTTCGACGCCGGATCGACGACGACCGGCTCGAGCTTCTTGCCGAGCAAGCCACCCTTCTTGTTCTGCTCCTCGATGAGCATGAGCATGACGTCCTTCAACGTCGTCTCACTGATTGCCATCGTACCGGAAAGCGAATGCAGGATGCCGACCTTGATCGTATCCTTGGCAAAGCCAGGACCGGCAAAGGCAAGACCGGCCGCCAGCGCGGCCGTGCCTATCAGGGATCTTCGCGAAATTGACATGGACTTCTCCAACTGAGGTTGTTTGCACGCACCCAGCATTGAGACCGGAGAAGCGCACGTCGAGGTCAAATTTTGCGCTGCAACAAAGTAAAGTGCCTAAGTTTTCCTCAATTTCGAATTCTGATCAATTTACGAGCAGTGAAGCGAAGTGGTTTGCGCAACGAGATCGGTGTACTTGTTGCTGGTCGGTTCATCCGACCGAGGTTGTTTGCACGACATCTCGGGTCCCGCATCGTCAGATGCGGGGCTAAAACGCTCTCAGGAACAACCTTGCACCTGCGCGCCGCCATCGAGCAGGCACTGCCCGATCGCGCGGCATCAAGCTCTCGCGACGGCCACAGGGCATCCCATCCAAAAACCGAAATCAGGTCGGGCGGCGCTTCTTTGTGCACCGATCGCATGATTGCCTTGTGGAAAAGCGCGGAGCTTGCCGCGGCAAACCCGATGAACGACCGACGAACGGGCCGGCACCGCGACGGCACGGCCGGCTCGCATCAGCCGCGCCGAACAATCGCGCTGACAAACTCTGCGGCAAGGCCCCGTCGCGGCGTATTGTGTGGGCGAACGGCATAGACGCCAACGGAGCCAAGTTGCCACTCGGGCAGTACGATCTGGATCGCGCCCGTTTCGAGATGCGGTTCGGCAAGATACCGGGGCACGGCGACAAGCCCGGCACCGTTCAGCGACAGATGATACAAGGCCGAGGCATTGTTCGCCGATATCCGCGGCGACGGGTTGACTGAAACGGGCTTGCGCGATCCGTGGCGAAAGACATGGCGCAAGGGCACAGGGTTCAGATGGAGCCAGTCCCAGTCCTCGAGGTCCTTGGGAGAGACTGGCGCCGGCCGGTCTTTCAGATAGGCAGGTGAGGCCAACAGGACACGTTCGACGTCATAGAGCTTTCTGGCCCGCAATGAACTATCGCGCAACCACCCCATGCGAATGGCGATATCGAACCCTTCGGCGATGACGTCGCGCTGGTGCTCCGAATAATCGATCGAGAGCACGACTTTGGGATGCGCACGCATGAACCTGGCGATCTGGCCGGCAAGGGGCGATTCGGCAAGCACCGCCGGGGCCGTGATTTGCAGCTTGCCGCTCAATTCAGGGGCATGGTCGCGCGCCAAATTGATTCCGCCTTCGGCCGCGCGGACCATGGCGCGTGCCGACTCGATAAGGCGTTCGCCGTCCCGCGTCAGAGACAGCCTGCGCGTTGAGCGATAGAGCAACGCCACCCCCAGCTGCTCCTCCAGCCGGGAAATGTGGTGACTAACCACCGACGGCGACAGTCCGAGTTCCTGCGCGGCCTGCCGGAACGACCCGTGGTCAACGGTTTTGGCGAATACCGCCATGGCGCGGAGATGTTCAAGCATTGTTCGATTTATTGGAATTATTAGTTCGAACCATACCATCTAATGCAACCAGGCGACTTTGTCTATTTTCCTGATCTACCCGATCGGCGCGACCGCTCGGTTCACTAAAGGAGATGGATCATGAAGCTTGTTAAAACGTTCGTTGCGGTTCTGGCGCTGTTTGCATTGCTGCCCGGTACTGCGGTTTTGGCCGATGACAAGGCTGTCGTGCAGACGTTCTACGACTACCTGAGCAACCCCGGCTCGAAGAGCCATGCGCAAACCTTCCGTGCAAACGTCACCAGCAATTGGGCGAGCGTTGGCAACTACTCGGGCAAGTCGAAGACGGCGGATGCCTTCATTGGTCAGCTGGGCTTTTTCGCCAAGCTCATCCCCGACCTCAGCTGGAAGGTCGAGGAAATGATCCAGGCCGGCAACCGCGTGATCGTGCGTGGTCGCGCGGGCGGCACGCCAAAGGGGCCGCTGTTCGGTGTCGAAGGCAAAGGCAAGAGCTTCGAGATCATGTCAATTGACATTCATACGATCGAAAACGGCAAGATCGCAAAGAGCTATCATGTCGAAGACTGGGCCGGCGCGCTGCGCCAGCTTAGAGCGCGTTAAGATCAAATAAGGCCGCGACGGCGTGGCGCGCACGACAAGAGCACCCCCGTTCTGACTTTTCCGGCACGGGCGACGGATTGGAGTTTCGTCGCCCGTTTCGATTGCACGACACCGAAATGGCAGGCTCACGCGATGAACAAGATCAAGCAGTTCGTCAACCACCCCTACTTCTGCTGGGCGCTTCTGAGTTTGCCGGCCCTGCCGATGCTGGGCCTCTTGATCAGCACGCGCGACCCGACGGTCTATCACAGGCTGCTGCATCCGACGGGTGAGTTTGCGGCGCGTTTCATGATCCTGGCGATGATGATCACACCGCTCGTCATGCTGCTGCCTTCGTGGCGCGGCCCGCGCTGGCTGCGCCAACGTCGCCGCTACATTGGCGTTGCCGCATTCAGCTATGCCCTGGTGCATACGGTTTTCTATCTCATCGATGCAGGTAGTGTCGCCTTCAGCCTATCGGAGCTGACCAAGACCGCGATCTGGTCGGGCTGGCTTGCGATGCTGATCTTCATGCCCTTGGCGATTACGTCCACCGACGGCTGGGTGCGCGAGATGGGTTCGCTCTGGAAGACGCTGCAAAGAACCATCTACATCGCGGCCCTTGCAACGCTGCTGCATTGGGCGGCGCTGCACGAGTGGGGCGGCGTTGGGCCCGCGCTGGTTCATTTCCTGCCACTGGGGCTGCTCACCGGCTACCGCATCTTCCGCAATGCATCGCCGCGCCGCAAAGATGCGATGTCGGTTTGACGTCTCGGAACTCGGCGCGTTCGTCCACAACCGATTTCAGCCTGACCGCCGCGCGGGGTCTTCGGCCAGGCGGCAGATCATATCGACGTGGCAGTCGAGCCAGGCATGATCGAGCGGCAGCCCGGCAATCTGTTTGCCAAAGTAGGAAACCGCGATCGCCATCTCCACGGGTTGGCGCGTCGTGCCGATGGGGCGCATCACACCTGCCTATCCAGCACGAATGACGATCCGTCGAAGGAAATTGTTGCTCTCCCGGAAACAACGAGGCAGAATGTCGCAGGTTCAGTCACTCAAGACTGAATGCAGCCGTTGAATGGGAGAGCGAATATGACCGTAATCGCAATGACCCGTGAGATGGGAACCCTGGGCAAGGACGTCGCGGCCGGTTTGGCAGACAAGCTCGGGATCGAAGTTGTCCATCATGAACTTGTAGAACAGCATCTGGCCGATCGTCTCAACGCGAGCGAGAGTGCCGTTAATCGATTCCTCGAGGGCAAGGCGTCGATGTGGGAGCGCTGGAAAATCGACGAGAAGAAATTCTCTCGCTACACAGCCGAAGAAGTTCTCGAATTGGCAATGCGCGGCAATGTACTCATCCGCGGTTGGGGCGCCGCGCAATTGTTGCGCGACGTGCCCCATGTGTTGTGCCTGCGTGTTTGCGCGCCGATGGAGCAGCGCGTTCGGGAAATGAAAGCGCGTTTGGGAATTGAGAACGCGGACACAGCGCAGCGCGAAATCGAGCGCAACGACGATGCGCATGCTCGCACGGTCCAAAGGCAATTCCACGTCGATTGGCGCGATCCGACACGCTACGATCTGGTCATCAATACCCATTACGTCCCCATCGAGGTCGGCGTCGCGGTCGTACAGCAGATGGCAAAGAGCGGCGTCTACGAACCGACGGAAGAGTCTCGCGGACGTCTGCTCGATAAACTCTTGGAAGCACGCATTCGCTCAACGTTGGATGAGAAAATCAGTAACTCGCCGATTGGCGGTGGACTGGATGTGACCGTCAGTCATGGTCGGGTGATCGTGGGCGGCGTGGTCGGGCCGGGCAGCAAACTCCGCGAGACGATGGAGGACATTCGAAAGATCGAGGGCGTGACGTCAATTACCGACGATACCGTGAACGTCCCAATGAGCTACGGCCCGTAGCCAACGCAACCTGCATGCAAAATTCTAAGCAATGGAGAAAGACATGGCCGAGAGCGTTTACAAGATCATCGAACTTGTCGGGACAAGCACCGAGTCCTGGGAAAAGGCAGCAGCCGCTGCGGTAAGCCGTGCGGCAGAAAGTCTACGCGATCTCAGAATCGCCGAGGTCACGCAACTGGATATGCAGCTAAAGGACGGAAAAGTGGAGGCCTACCGGGCGAAGGTCAATGTCTCCTTTAAATATGAGGGCGGGGACTAACGCTCACGCATAAACCGTCGATCCGACCCGAATGCGAGGCTCCCTACTAATGGTGGACGGGTGCCCCGCACGGCATGCCGTTGGCCTGGCGCACTTTTCCAGGAAGTCACAGCGATTTCCCGAACAATCACGCCGGATGCGATCAACGACGCGTTCCCTGACGCTTTACGAATTGGACAAACCTATGGTCCCTGAAATCCTTAAAGTCGCAACGGTGCTCTTCCGCCAACTCTTGCAGCTCATCCCGAAGATGCGCCGGGGGTCGGCTTGAATTCATCGATGCGATCAAGCCTTCCAAGATGTCGTAGTCGATGGTCAGCCCAAATCCCGGCGCGATCTCGTCAAGATCCTGGCCCAACCGAAAAAACGTGAATGTCCTGAGAGGCATCTCAAACCTCCACACATATAAACTGACCCTAGAATAACATATACCTGCAGCGCAAATGCCTCGATAAGCGTAGGGAGTATCCTTCATGGCATTCACGGTCCGTCGTATCGACTACTTTTATATCACCATCGAAGATGCTCCGGAGGTCGCGTACCAAGTACTTTCCCAGCTTTCAGAGCAGAACATCAATCTCATAGCGATCACCGCGGTACCGTTCGGACCTGTACGTACACAGCTAACAGTATTCCCCGACGACACCGGCCAGATGCAACGCGCCACACAGCAAGCGAATATTCCAGTCGATGGCCCGTATCCGGCGCTGGTTGTGCAGGGTGACGACGAGGTCGGCGCTCTGGCGCAAATCCACGAAACGCTGCGCGACGCCAATGTCCAGCTCTTCGCCTCCACAGGAGTCGCAGATGGACGGGGCGGCTATGGATACATCATCTACGTTCGTCCCGATGAACATGAGCGGGCTGCAGAAGCACTCGGTGCTTGATCGTCGTCGTAAACCTGAACGCTGCTGTCGACGATCGCCGATGCAATTGACGACGGCGCGCGCAGGCAAGACCATACGCAACATGCGCTGGTTCGAAGTCATGTCGAGCCGCGGGAACATCCAAGGAGACGCTGTTTTGCATTGGCAGGTGACGATTCGCATTTAGTTCACGAGTGATGCGTGATGTCAGCTGCCGGGCTTTGCCCAGACCCCGCAGAACGAACCCGTTCTCGCGGGAGAGCGCTGCGCGTAACGGGCCGAGGCAAGCTGCTGGGCAGGTGAGCTCAATCGGCGGGCCCGGGCATCATCGGGACGTCTTGCCTGCAGTCCTGACGGACGTGCCGGCGTGCCTTTTCGATCCGGGCGCAGATTTCCAACGCGAGGCGGTTGATCGCTTCAGCCTCGGAGGTGCGATCCAGTCTGGTCAGGTTGGCGGCCAGGTTGGCGAGCGTCGAGGCCAGCGCGGGCAGGAATGTCTCCGGTGAACGCTCCGCCAGCCACAAGCGGATTTCAGCAGCCTCCCGGCTTGCCGTGAACGCTTCGCTTGGGCGATCGAGTCGCGAGAGGCAGCCACCATAATTGTTGAGGCTCACCGCCAGTTCCTGGAGGTATCGTTCAGGTTGCCGGCCCGCCAGAATGCGCCGGATCGCAATGGATTGCTCGATTGCAACGCATGCCTCGCTGGCACGGTCGAGATGCAGGAAGTCGACACCGATGTTGTTGAGACTGGCCGCCAGGCCTGCCAGATGCGTACCCGGCTGGCTTCGCGCAAGAGCGCAGTAGAGCCTGACCGACTGCATGCCGGCGGCAAGCGCGCGGTTGCGATTGCCTTCCGCGTCGAACTCGATACTCAGCTCCGTGAGACGGATGGCAAGATCGGGCAAGGCGGTCTGCGGCACGACGGGCAGATGAGGGGCGACGTCGCTCACCGGCTCATCCGTTGCACGCGGCGCTTGATCGGCAACGGCATGGACCGGTTCAACGTCGATGCTCGATGGGCGCCGGCGCGCGCGCGCCAACTCCAGCACGAGGGCGGCAGATGTGGTCGCTTCGCGATCGAGATCCGTGCATAGGCGGTCGAGCA
This sequence comes from Hyphomicrobiaceae bacterium, assembly GCA_051010015.1. Taxonomy (GTDB): domain Bacteria; phylum Pseudomonadota; class Alphaproteobacteria; order Rhizobiales; family Hyphomicrobiaceae; genus CAJQQK01. Next base: position 3,135 of record JBPCVZ010000502.1, on the reverse strand, counting down.
CGGTTGCCGGCAACGCCTGGGCAATCGCATCGGCCAGTTCGCTCATGCGGGCTGCGACCCGGCCGGCGGTAGCGAGGGCACCGGTTGTCACGATTGTCCTCCGAGCCCGGCCAAAACAGCGTCAACGTTCGACACGGCCGCGACGTTGGTCAGCGCATAGTCGATCGAAGCACGGTGCCAGTCGGCATTCATCGTCGAACAGGCGTCCTCCGGTACAACCATGACGTAACCCTTGTCGGCGCCGGTGCGAGCGGTGTGCTCGATTGACAAGTTGGTCCACGCACCGGTCACGATCACGACGTCGCGCCCTTCGGCCTTGAGCGTCGTTTCCAGCGTCGAACCTTCCCAGGCGCTCATGCGGTTCTTGCGCACGATGTGATCATGCGCTTGCGCCTCGAGCCCCGGCACCGGTTCGGCGCCCCAGCTGCCTTCGATCAAACCTCCGGAGTCGATCAGGCCTTCGAATAGAGGCGCATTGAGCGTGATGCCCTGTCCGCTTGCCGGACGGACGAACCAGACGTGGATCACGGGCACACCGATCCTGCGGCAGTGATCGGCAAGACGCCTGGCATTCTCGATGGCATTCTGCTCGCGGCAATGCGCCGGAGCACCCGAATCGGCGAAGGCACCACCGTCCATGACGACATCGTTCTGCATGTCCTGAATGATGAGCGCACAACGCTGCGGGTCGAGCTGCAGGGCATCTGCCGCCGCCGCCGGGCGCTCGCTCGAGGACGCGGCGGGCCGAGCTGCAGCTGACGGTGCAGCCTGTCCGGCATCGGCACGCATAAACGGTTCGTTGCGCGGCCCGACCTTGGTCTCGATCGCATAGAGCGACGTCGACGCACAGATGAACAGCGTGCGCCAGTCTTCGCCACCCCAGTGCATGTTCGCCGACGGCTCCGGCACACTGACCTTGCCGAGCAGCTGGCCATTGGGATCGTATACCCAGAGACCGCCGGGTGCCGTCACCCAGACGTTGCCCTGCTGATCGCACTTCATGCCGTCGGGAACACCTGGCTGCAGCGCGCTTCGGATGCCCGAGGCGAACACCCGCCCCCGGCTGAGAGAGCCATCACCGGCGACCTCGAAGACGCGGATGTTCGCCTGTTCGGTGTCGTTGACGTAGAGCAGCGACTCGTCGGGCGAAAAGCACAAGCCGTTGGGCATCGTGAACAGGTAGCGTTCCGCGAGCAGCAGCGGGTCGGCACCAACCTGCCCCGGCGGGATGCGAAACACGCCCTGCCAGCCGAGTTCGCGCGGCCGCTCGACGCCAAAGCCCGGCATGCGACCGTACCAGGGATCCGTGAAATAGATCGACCCGTCGGAGCGCACGCAGACATCATTGGGGCTATTGAGTTCCTTGCCCTCGAAATGGGAGGCCAGCACCTCCCGCGCGCCACTTGCCGTGATGCGCACCACCGACGACGTCGCATGCTCGCACACGATGAGGTCAAGGTCGCGATCGTAGGTCATGCCGTTGCCCTTGTGCGAGCCGGTGACGACCTCGCGCACGCCGGCGCGGTCCCAGCGCCGGCGCACGTCAGCCGGCATGTCCGAGAACAGCAGGTGGTGCTCCTGCGGATGCCAGATCGGCCCCTCAGTGAAGGTGAAACCGGTGCCGAGCTGGCGGACGGGCGCATGCTCGTCGATCAACTGGCGAAACTCGGGTCGGACTGCTTCATGTGCCATGACGGACTTCCACCTGTTCGGTTACGCCGGGAACCAGTTGCGCTGCGGCAGCGATTCGGTGATCGGACCTGGCACCTCCATGCCGAGCCGACCGACGATCTGGCTGCGTTCCACCTTGGCCGGGCGATCGTGTATCGGCAGCAGGAACTTGGAACTCGACAGCAGTTTCTTGATCGCCGCCTTCTCCTGGCGCTTGGTTGTCGAGTGGTTGCCCGTGACGCGCGGCTCGTGGTCGTGGATCTCGTTGAGCGGGTTCACGATCTGGTCGTTGATGTCGTAGATGACGTCGCCGCAGATCGTGGCGCGGCCCTCGGCGGTTTCGACGTGCACGTTCATCGAGCCTTCGGTGTGTGCGCCGGCCCAGTCGACCGTGACGCCGGGGATCAGCTCGACCTCGCCGGTGATCTCGGTGTCCTCGAAGCGCATGGCACCGGGCGTGTGCAGGCGTTCGACAAGATGCTGGATGTCGGGCTTGGGGTACTGCGGATGCATCAGGCCCGACACCGAGTGCTCCATCTCGCGGCGATTGAGCACGACGGTGGTCGTCATCGGGAAATGATCGTCCTTGCCGGCATGATCGATGTGCAGGTGCGTGTGGCAAACGTAGCGAATGTCGGCGGGGCGCAGGCCGTGGCGGTTGAGCTGGTTCTCGATCATGTTCTCGTGGAACTGCAGCCCGCGCATGCCGAGCGTCTCCATGATCGCGTTGTCGCGATAGCCGGTATCGACGACGATCGGGTACTCGCCGCCGACGATCAGGAAGCCGTAGACCGGCACCCGACGCACACGTCCACACTCACGCCCGAGCACCAAAAAGCTCGATTCGAGCTCGATGTCGCCGTAGTCGAGCACCTTGATTTCAAGCGCCATGATGGTCTCCTCCTATAGGGCATAGATGCGCGCGGCCGTATCGTGCATTACCGCCTGCTGCGCACCTTGTTCGAGATCCGTGATCGCATCCAGGTAGGCCGCGACGAGCGCGTCGTAACCGGTCCACAGCTTCTCGATCGGGAAATTCGAGCCGAACAGACATCGCTCCGGCCCGAACAGCGCAATGGCCTCGGCGACGATCGATCGAATGTGGCCGGCGTCATTGCGATGGATGAACGTGCCGAGCCCGGAGAGCTTGCACACGACATTGGGGCGCTTGGCGAGTTCTGACATGGCCGCACGCCAGGTGCGACGGCCGTCGTCGGTCAGATCTTCGAGCATGCCGGCATGCTGCAGGATGAACGTGACGCCGGGACAGGCGTCAGCGAGAGCGCACGCACCACCCATCTGACCTGCGAACACCTGTAGGTCGAACGCCCAACCATAGTCGGCGAGGCGCGCCACGTTGCGCTGCAGGTCGGCGCTCAGCGCCAGGTCCGGCTCGGGCGCAAAGCGATAGAGCGGATTCTCGTGCCAATGCAGCTGCTGGCGGATGCCGCGCATCAAGGGAAA
>JBPCVZ010000501.1:0-31469 GCA_051010015.1 Hyphomicrobiaceae bacterium | reverse complement strand
AGTTCGTGCCCGATCGTGCCGGCGCCGGCCAGTATCGCGGCGGCGTGCCGTTCCACCGCGACTACCGCCTCGAGATCGATGAAGCGACGTTGCAGGTGCGTGCCGACCGCCACACCGTGCAGCCGTTCGGGCTCTACGGCGGCAGCCCCGGCGCGCCGTCGGAGAACTGGTCGAACCGTCGGCAACGGCATCCTGCCCGCCGCCTGCGCCGCGCGCGCCCGCATCTCGGCGACAACGCCGAGTTGCTGCACTCGAAGCCGACGATGATGTTCCGCGAGGGCGACGTCTTCCGCCACATCCATGCCGGCGGCGGCGGCTGGGGCGACCCGCTTGAACGCGATCCGCAAGCCGTGCTGCGCGACGTGCGCAACGAGTTCCTCTCCGCCGCCAAGGCCGAAGCCGACTACGGCGTCGTCGTCGACACGGCGGCCGGGCAGGTCGACGCCGCCGCCACAACCAAGCGCCGCGACGCCATCCGCCGCGCGCGCAACTGGTCCAAGGCCCCCGCCGTTTCACGCGGCCGCAGCCCCGCCACCCCTCACGCAGCGGAATAACGGAACCCGACCATGACAACTGACAACCGCTTCCGCGTTGGCGTCGATATCGGCGGCACCTTCACCGACATCGTCCTGCTCGGGGACGACGGTACGCTGCACACCAAGAAGATCCCCTCAAGCACCGGCGACTACGCGGCCGCCATGGTCGAAGGTCTCGCCGACGTCTTCGAGAGCACCGGCCTCGCCGGGCGCGGCATCGACGAGATCCGCCACGGCACCACCGTCGCCTCGAACGCGATCCTCGAGGGCAAGGGCGCCCGCGTCGGCCTGATCACGACGCAAGGCTTCCGCGACGTCCTCGAACTGCGCACCCTGCGCATGCCGCGGCTCTACGACATGGCCTGGCAGAAGCCACCGCCGCTCGTCGAGCGCTATCTGCGCCGCACCGTCGACGAGCGCGTCCGCGCCACCGGCGAAGTCGAGAAGCCGCTCGCCATGGATGAGGCCCGCGCGCAGGTCCAGGCCCTCGTCGACGAGGGCGTCGAGGCGATCGCAGTGTGCCTGATCAACGCCTTCACCAATCCGGCGCACGAACTCATGATCAAGGCCGCCATCGAGGAGATCGCGCCGGATCTCGTGCACTGCATCTCCTACTAAGTCCTGCCCGAGATCAAGGAGTACGAGCGCACCTCGACGACGGTGATCAACGCCTACGTCATGCCGATCGTGGCCACCTACCTCAAGGCCATGCGCCTCGGCCTCGATGACGCCGACACCCCGGCGCCGCTGCTGTTGATGCAGTCGAATGGCGGCCTGACGACCGACCGGGCGGCGGCGGAACGCCCGATCAACATCATCGAATCGGGACCTGCGGGCGGAGTCGTTGGCGGCCAGGCGATTGCCAACACCAAGAACCTCGACAAGATCATCACCTTCGACATGGGCGGGACCACCGCCAAGGCCTCGATGGTCGAGCACGGCCACGTGATGCGTGCGCAGGAGTACGCCGTCGGCGCCGGTATCATGGTCGGCTCGCGGCTCCTCTCAGGCGCCGGCTACACCCTAAAGGTGCCGGCGATCGACCTTGCCGAAGTCGGTGCCGGCGGCGGCTCGCTGGTGCAGATCGACGGTGGCGGCGCGATGCAGGTCGGGCCGCAGTCGGCCGGCGCGGTGCCGGGCCCTGTGTGCTATGCCATGGGCGGCGAAACCGTGACTGTTACCGACGCCAACGTCGTCCTTGGTCTGCTCAATCCCGAGCACCTCGTCGGCGGCGCGCTGGCGCTCGATGCCGCGCGTGCGCACACCGCCTTCAAGGCCCAGGTCGCCGACCCGCTCGGCCTTGCGATCGAAGACGCCGCGCACGGTGCCTTCCGCATCGCCGCCTCCAACATGATCCGTGCGATCCGTGCCGTCTCGAGTGAGCGCGGTCGCGACCCGCGCGAGTTCTCGCTGTTCGCGTTCGGCGGCAACGGCCCGCTGTTCGCCTGCGAGATGGCCGCCACGCTCGGCATGCGCCGCGTCGTCGTGCCGCCGTCGCCGGGGCTCTTTTCCTCGTTCGGCCTGCTCTACGCCGACCTCGAACACCATTATTCGCGCACCCTGCGCCGCGTCACGCGCGATGCCGATCCGGCCGAGATCGCGGCGGCCTGGGCCGAACTCGAGGCGCAGGCCCGCGATCAGCTGGCCGCCGACGGCCTCGCTCCGGAAAAGATGCAGATCCGCCGTTCTGCAGCGCTCCACTATCATGGCCAGAGCTTCGATCTTGTCGTGCCTGCGCCGGACGGCACCATCGATGCCGCTTATCTCGACACATTGGCCGCGGCGTTCGGCGCCGAGCACGAGCAGGTCTACGGCCATCGCGCCGGTCCGGAAGAGCCGGTCGAACTGGTCTCGATCCAGGTGCTGGGCATTGGTTTGCGCGATGGCGGCGGCGTGCCGGAGCGCGTCAAGCCGAGCCGGACGGAACTGGAGCCGGGCGCGCCGCGGCGTGCCTATTTCGGCCCCGACCATGGTTGGCACGAAACGCCGATCCTGTGCCGCTCGGATCTCGCAACGGAGCGTGCGGGCCCTTGCATTATCGAGGAGTACGATGCCACCTGCGTCGTGCCACCCGGCGCCAAGGCGATGCTCGATGCCGGCGGTAACATCGTCATTCATCTAAGTTGAAGCTGATAAGAGTGCGGCCGTGTCCAAGCCTGCCAAGGCGTTAGGCGGCGCGCGGGTATGGCGGCTTGGCCGTTTGCCGACGATCGCTGCGCGGCTCTAATTCTTTGGCCTGAGTGATGCGCGCATCCGGGCGAGTGCTGCTACTGAATTGCGATGCGGTGGCCGTCTTGTGGGGGCAATCGTTCAGGCAATCCATCAGTTCGTCAATATTTGAACTGTGTTGCAGGCGTGTAGCCAATTCGACCTCATTCATGAAAAACATCCGCCGTTTCCTCCGCGATAAATATACTCGTGCGCGTCAGTGCCCATGAATCGTGACCAGATCTGGCTGGCACTGTGGCGCATCTGAGAATTCGCACGTCGTCCCTCAGAAATCGAACAATTCACTCAGGAACGACTCCTTGCTTTTCTTCTTCGGGTACGCGCGCTGCTCTTGATGGTGCGGGCTGACGAAGGCTTGCGGCGGGGCGGGTGCCGCCTGCGCCTTTAGGGTCGAAAGATCGATGATCTTGTCCAGTTCTCCGCGGTCCAGCCAAACGCCGCGGCAACTCGGGCAATAGTCGATCTCGACACCGTTGCGGTCCGCCATGACCAGCGTCTCGTTATCGATAGGACATTTCATTTGGCGTTCTCCTTGATGCGGCGGATCATGATCCTGTCGGTTGTTTCGATCGACGGCGTCGCCGGATCGGCGACACCGTCAATCCCTTGACCGTCATCTGGGGAGCCCACGCTGAGAGGACGAGGCTGCGACTTCTGGTATTTTGATTTATTTTTTCTATCGATGATCTGATGCCTGGCTGATCATCGCCAGACCTGACAAACCGCCATGTCGCCCGCGGTTCTAGGTTCACCGCTCGCCAGCAAGTCCGTATTTATCGTTTCCGCTTACGAGACCGTCGGCTCGACCGTCGCTTGCGCGCCTTCACCTTGCGTGTGCAGCGCACGGCGACGGTATCTTCGGAGGAGCCATAGTCCATCACGACGCAAATCCGACCATCGGACATGCGACATTGGTCACCCGGGGTCGGATCGAACATTATCCCGCAAATTCGCATTGCCGATGCGGGGGTGGTGGAAAACACCATCGCCGACAGGATCGTGGCTGTGATGACAGCGGGGGCAGAAATTCTAATGGACATGGCGCAATCTCCTTGAGTATCCGGCTTGGCAGGCACCATCGTCGCAGTTCAAAGATGAACGTGTATCGAAGTCCTCATGAAGATGCATTGAGGCCAGATCGAAGCGAGGCAAACGTCTCGGGCACGAGGGCACCTCCTTGACCTGCGGCGGCGCGTTCGATGCATGTGCTGATATGATGCCGCCCGCGATGGACAGGCAGCTGAGCGTTTGCCAAGCTCCGCACCAACCAGTCGCCAACCGCACGAAGTGGAACAACCATGTCAGCCAAAACTGCCTATCAAGCGCTTGCCGAAGCGTTCGCCGCCGAAGGTGTCGACAGCCAGTTCGTGCTGATGGGCGATGGCAACATGCATTTCTCGACTGCACTCGATCAGCAACCGGGCATCCAATCCATCCACGTGCGCCACGAGCATTGCGCCGTCGCCGCAGCCAGCGCCTATGCGCTCGCGGCCGGCAAGGTCGGCGTCGCGTCCGTCACCTGCGGGCCGGGGCTCACGCAGGTGATCACGGCACTGCCGGCGGCCGTGCGCGCGCAGATCCCGCTCGTCGTGTTCTCCGGTGAACCGCCGATCCACGCCAGGTTCTACAACCAGGACATCGACCAGGCGCCGCTGGTGGCGGCAACCGGCGCCCGCTACATCCGTGCGCACAGCCTCAAGCGCATGCTCGACTATGTCCGCGAGGCCTTCCATTGCGCGCAGTCCGAACGTTGCCCCGTCGTGCTTGGCATCCCCTATGACCTCCAGAAGGAGCCGCTGCCGGAAACCGCGCCATATGTGCCATCCACCCAGCTGCTGGCTGACGGTGGCCGCGCGCAACCGGACCCTGCCCACGTCGCCGCCATCGTCGAGCGGATCATGCGCGCGCGCCATCCGATCGTGATCGCCGGCCGCGGCGCGCTGCGTTCCGATGCGCAAGCGGAGATCGTCGCGCTTGCCGACCGGATGGGCGCCCTGCTTGCAACCACGTTGCCGGTTCGCGGCCTGTTCGACACGCACCCTTTTTCGCTCGGAGTCGCCGGCGGTTACAGCTCCGACCTCGCTCGCACCCAATTCGCCGAGGCGGACCTCGTTGTCGCGTTTGGTGCCAGTCTCTCCTACTACACCAAGGACGGCGGTAATCTCTTTCCCAACGCCAGGATTATCCAGGTCGACACGTCGGTGAAGGGCCTGCATCACGGCATGCCCGCCGCCGATGCTTTCGTCACGAGTGATGCCAAGGCCGGCGCCGTCGCCATCGCCTCGGCCCTGGCGGCTAAACGCGGTGCCGACGCCAAACCCGCTGCCGAAATTCGCACTGACGCGCTTGCCGAAAAAATCCGCTCGAACGTTGCCGACACCGTGCCGTTCGATATCGCGCCCGGTCAACTCGATCCGCGTGCCGCAGTCGAGGCCATAGATGCCGTGATTCCGAAGGACTGGGACGTCGTCAGCGGCTCCGGTCACCAATCCTATTTCAACGCCCACATGCGCGGCCGCCCGGCTGATAGATTCCTCGCCATCCGCGAATTCGGTGCCATCGGCAATGGTCTCTCATATGCGATGGGTGTGGCCGCTGCCCGCCGTGCCGGCGCTGCCGGCAAGGTCGTGTTGATCGACGGCGACGGCGGCATCCTCATGCACATCCAGGAACTGGAAACGATCAAGCGTCTCGGTTTGCGCCTGTTAGTCTGCGTCCTCAACGACGGTGCCTATGGTGCCGAGATTCACAAGCTGCGCGCCGATGGCCTTGACGACCGTCTCGCCGTCTTCGGGCAGACCCCGATCCACGGGATCGCGCAAGGCTTTGGTTTGCGCGGCGCCAAAGTCACTGACGTCGCTCAACTGCCGGCGCTGTTCGAGGCGTTTGATGCGCAAGGCGAGGCCGAGGTTTGGAATATCCATGTTTCGGATCAGGTCACGGCACCGACCATGCGCAAGACGATCGCACGCGGACATGGCGTGATGTGACGCGGAAAGTCGTCAGCGGGATTTACCGCACCGTCACCGGCAGGCGCTGCACTGAGTTGTTTCCGAAGCCGCCGATGTCGAAACTCGCCTCGAGCGGCTGGGTGTTGCCGTCGGCGTCGGTCGCGCGGCACATCAGTTCGTGTTCGCCGGGCACGGCCTCCCAGTCGAAGCGCCAGCCGCGCCACGCATAGCGCCCGATTGCCGGGTCGAGCCGCGCGTCGTGCCATACGCCATCGACAGCGACTTCCACTTTCTCGATCGCCACGCCGGCGCCGGACCATGCCCGCCCGAACAACTCGACGCGGCCGCTGTCGACCAGCCGTTCGCGCGTGTAAACGTCCGGCATGCCGGGCGGTACCATCAGTGACTTGACGAGGATCGACGTGATCGGCACGCCCGGTTCTTCTTCGCGTTCGCGGTAGATGTAGGTGCCGACCTGCTGGTAGCCGTCGAAGGCCCGGTCGATCACCTCGATGCGGTCGAGCCACTTGACGCTTGCCATGCCATACCAGCCGGGCACGATCAGGCGCAGCGGAAAGCCGTGTTGCGGCAGCAGCGGCGCACCGTTCATTTCCCAAACCAGCAGGACGTCGTCGTGCATCGCCTGCGCCGGCGACAGGCTGCGCCCGTAGTCGTGCTCGATGCCGCCGGAAAAGCCGCGATCCTGCCCGTAGAACACGACGTCATGGGCGCCGGCTGCGAGACCGGCTTCTTCCAGGATCGGCTGCAGCGGTGTCCCGACCCACTCCGCCGTGCCGACCGCTTCGTGGAACCAGGGCTGGCTTTGGCGCCTGGGCGAAATCCCGGCGCGGCCGTTGCCGGCACATTCCAGCGTCACGGGCAACGTGCGCTGCGGCCGCCGCTTCAAATCATCCAGTGTGATTGTCAACGGCCGTTCGACCAGCCCGCCGATGTTCAGCGTCCAATCTTCGGCGGACGGCACGAACGGCACATCGAAATGGATCAGCAGGTAATGCAGGCCGGCAGGCGTCAGGTCATGGCGCAGGCCTTCGAGCAGCGTGCCCGGATTGCGGTTCGCCAGCCGCACCTCGGGTTGCGAAAACGGACCGTCGGAAAGGGGTGCGCCTTCGGGATTGAAGAATGGGTGATGCGGTGCTGTCACAGGCTGCTTCCATGTGTGTTCTTCGGGATGCTGGAAGACTAGCCGATTTGCCGTCGCATGCCATTTGCAGTGTGATCAGTCGCCTGGCGCCTGCCGGGTCAGGCGATGGGCTCGATTGGATCCAGCGCCGTGCCGACCACGTCGATCGACGCCGTATCTGCAACTTGGGCATCGGCGGTAAAATTGAAAGCAATCGTCACAACGTCGGTCGATGACGACGTTAAGTTCGACGCCAACGACGCAAGTGCGCTATCGACACTTGGTTGGGTCTCGTCAACACCATCGAGGATGGCTTTGCCGGCATTGAAGGCGTCCTCACCGGTCAAGCTGCCGGAGTTCTCCGTCTTCGCGAATTCGAGGGCAACGGTCAGGCGGTTCTGCAGGACCTGATCGATCTGGTTGGCGATCGCCTGCTCTGCGGCGGTACCGTTTGCCTTGAGGTCGTCGACGGCCTTGAGAAATTCCGTGACCACCTGGCCGCGCGTGATTTCGCCATTCGAGACCCGGTTCACCCAATAGTCGATATCCGTCGCGGTCGGGGCGTCCCCTCCGGACCCGGGACGCAACAGCACGTTGCTATAGATCGTGGAAACGAACTCGCTCAGCGGCTGGGTGTTCGAATAGCCCGAGAACTGCGGCTGCGCGGTTGCGGCTTCAAAAAACTGATCGGCGCGCTTGGTGAGCGCATTGTCGAAACTGCTCCCGGCATTGAGGTCGGCGAGCGCGGCATCGATGTGAAACGTCAGGCCGTTTGATTCCGGCGCGCGATTGAAATAGGCGAGGTAGAGCTTGGCGACTTCACCTTGTTGCTCCGCCGTGAGGCTCGCGATGGCGTTCGTCGTGACGGAGAAACTGATGCCGGCGGAGGGGTTGTTGTTCTCGTTGCTCTCGAGAATGGCATTGTCGCGGTCAGGGATGATTCCGAGGAAGTAGTCGCCGGGCGCGATACCACTGGTGGCAATCGACACGCTTTCGCTGGTCGATCCGTTCGCCCCGAGCGCGCCCACCCCAACCGACGTCAGCAATGTGTCGCCGGTCGTGATTGTACTATCGCTCGACAAATAGATGCCGGCTGTCGATGCGCCGGCCGGTGAGTCGCCGGTGTTCTGCACCGTATAACTGATTGTGACGTCCGAGCCCTGCTGTACCGCCGAGGCGCTCAGCTGCAGGGCGGTTGCGATATCGAGGTCCGGCAGGGCGCTCTCGGCGCCATAAAGCGCGCGGGCGCCGGCAATGTCTGCGTCGGTCAGGTCCGTAACGCCCGGCAAAATGGTAGATGAGAGGATAACGCTGGGGTTCGTTGGATGATCGAGGCCGAGGGTGTGCCCGATTTCATGCAGCGCCACCGCGTAGAACGTCGTCGAGTTTGAGCTGCCATTAAATGTGTAACTGTCCGCGGCGCTCGAGAACGACCACGGTTCGGCCGAGTCGAACGTAATCGTTTGCTGGTTGACGTAGTGGCTGCCGGAGAAAATCGACAAGGCCTGGCCGACCGTGCCGGAGACGCCGTCAATCGGGCCGAACGTCAAGGCGATGTCTGCTTCCGCTTGCGTTGATACTTCCTGGAAATCGAGATTGATGACCGAATCCCATTTCGCGAACGCTTCGCTGATTTCCGTGTGAAAGCTCGGCTCACTGCCGGTCGGCTGGGAGCCGGTGTAGAACCAAGTCACCGTCGGCTTGTTCCAGCTCAGCCCGCTCAGTTCGAAATCACTCATGGCGCTCGAATCCCCCTCGGCGTCTGCAATTGTCCGGTCGCCCGCCGGGCCAATGTCACATCCCGCTTCGGCACCGAAGTCGCGGCGACGGTGATATGCGGTGTGGCCCGATCAACGCACCGACTTGAATGGACATGCCCCGTACGGGCCTTGCGGCCCCAACATCCATCCGAATACAGCAATGGTTTTGCTACTTGATTCCCACCCCAACTAACTGATTCGACAACCTTAACGACGAGGGGCATCTCATAGCGCAGGGTCGAAATTGGGGCAAACGGATAAAAAACGCTCTCTTGTGCAGCTGCGGACTTTCCGCGCTGCGCTTTCCCGGCTCCTTCCGACAACACAACCATTGTTGCAGGTAAAATGTTGCGAGATTCACGCGCCGACGTTGTGAATCGTACGGCAAATTCGTGAATCAAAAGTTCCACGATGACCGGCGCCGCCAGGGCGCCGGGAACAGGCGACAAGGATGCCAAAAAGGAGGCGGCTTGACCGCCCTCCAAATTGACTGGGGAGCTTACTCGCGCGGCCTTTGGGCGTCGGAAAAGGTCAGGCAATATCAAGATATTGAGTATTTGTCGTCGCCATCATTGCCGGCACGATGGTGCTGTACCGGGTTGGTTAGACGATCGAACAGGCAGCCGAATTTCACTCGTTCGTTGGCACGCCGAAGTCGCGCTCGAGGTCGAGCCAGGTCTGGTAGTCGAACAACGACCACAAGGCATCGTGATCGAACATGCGATCGCGAAACCCGGTCGTGGTGCCCGTTGTCGAGAGTTCCGCCAGCAGCGCCTGGCCGGCATGGGCGAAAGCGCGTGTCAGTGCGTTTGGGAAGATTACCACCTTGAAGCCGATCTCCTCGAGCTGCGCTGCCGGCAGGATCGGCGTGCGCCCGCCCTCGACCATGTTTGCAAGGGTCGGTGCGCGCCCGCGCAGGTGATCGCACAGCGTGCGCATTTCTGCTTCATCTTCAGGGCTCTCGATGAAGAGAATATCGGCGCCGGCCGCGAGATAGGCGTCGGCGCGCTCGAGTGCTGCCTCGAGGCCGAGGCTTGTCCTCGCGTCGGTGCGCGCCACAATGAGGAAGTCGGCGTCGCAGCGTGCATCGACCGCTGCCTTGATCCGAGAAGTCATCTCCGCGGTTTCGACGACGCGGCGTCCGAGTTCGTGACCGCACTTCTTGGGTGCCTGCTGATCTTCAATTTGCACCGCCGACACGCCGGCACGCTCGAACTCGCGGACCGTGCGGATGATGTTGAGCGGCCCGCCGAAGCCGGTGTCGATGTCGGCAATCAGCGGAATCGTCACCGCATCGGCGATGCGTTTGACGCGGTCGAGAACTTCGGAGAAGGAAGCAAGGTTGACGTCTGGTGCGCCCAACTGGCTGATCGACACGCCGGAGCCGGTGATATAGGCCGCGCTAAATCCGGCCTCTTCGACGAGGCGCGCCGACAGGCAGTCGAAGCAGCCTGGTGCGACGATGATCTCGCGGCCACCGAGCAATGAACGCAGCCGCTTGTTGCGCCCCTCAACGGTTCGCAACCCGATCGGATAGGCCGAGGACTGCGCCCGCAAATCTGTTCCGGCCATTTTCGTCCTTTCCGATCTCTCGTGGGGTGGCTTTCGCATGCGGTGCACGGAGCGCTCGATCAACGTTTGCAGCGACCGCTTGCCGTCCGGTGTCGCAGCTCAATACTCCGCAAATATGCGCCGCAACTCAACAGGGTCGTCACTCTTGGTCAATGCCACCATGAGAAGGACGCGCGCCTTTTGCGGTGTCAGGTTGTCCGCGGAAACCATGCCGCGCTCAATCAGGCGGACACGGCCGGGCACCCGTCCCGAGCCGGCACGACTCGATTGCACGACGGCGATGCCCTTGGCGATCGCGGCATCGAAGGCATCGTATTGCGACGGCGTCAGGACACCCGGCGCGAAGCCGGCGGAAACCAGTCCCTTGGCGCCCGCAGCGATAAAGGCTTCGATCGCGGTTTCATCACTGCCGGCATAGCACGGCACGATGTCGACGCGAGGCAGCTCGGTTGTCTCCGTGAATTCGAACTCGACATCCGGCATGCGCCGTCGAAGTGGGGCGCGATAGAAGTAAACACCGTCGCCATCGGCGTGGCCGAGAACGCCGAAATCCGCCGTACGAAATGTTTGCATGCGCAGCGTCGATGTTTTTGTCACGTCGCGCGCCGCCTGGATCTCGTCGTTGAGCACCAGCAGCGCACCCATGCCTTTCGCGGCAGGGGTGGCCGCCGTGCGGGCGGCGTTGACAAGATTGATCGCGGCATCGGTCGAAATGCCCGAAGCCGGGCGCTGTGCGCCGACAATGACGACGGGTTGCGGGATCTTCAATGTCAGGTTGAGAAAGTACGCCGTCTCTTCGGCAGAAGCCGTTCCGTGCGTTACGACGAACCCGGCAATGTCCGGTTGTTCGGCGGCGGTGCGGGTGATCAAGGTGTGCAGGGCGAGCCAGTCGGCTGGCGCAATTCTCGTGCTGCCAACGGCCTTGAACCTCAGTGGAACAGGTTCGACGAACGCGTGCACCAAAGGGAACTTTTCGATCAATTCGTCGACTTCGAGCTTGATGCTGTCGTCGGGATAATCGATCAGGTCCAGTGCATCTTGACCGATCGATGAAATCGTCCCGCCGGTCCCGATGAATGCGACCTTGGGCTTGGAAGGCGCCATGCGCTGCTCCCCCAGTGCTAGGAGGTTGGGTGCTCATCGCAGGATGGCACTTTCGAGGTGAGCGTAGCATGAAACGGATCGGTCCGACGAGCCGTCCCGGTCAGCGTCCCGTCGATCGGAGGGGGCTGCGCCGATGGATTTTTCCGGTTCCGACAATCGCGGCTTGCGCGAGACGCTAGTTCGAATTCCGTGGCGCTTTGTTGCCAACTTTGACGTCGAATTGCTCGTCGACGATCTGAGCGAGCTCATGAATCTCCTCAGTCAGGCGCCGGACGCCATCTTCGTCACTCTTTGCCACGGCCTCATCCAGTTGCAGCCGCAGGTCATCAAGCGTGCTCAGCGCGGAAGCCAAATCCTCATCTCGTTGTTTTTTCTGGCCCATGCCATCGTCCTTCATCACATGAAATTCGACACCACGATTTCATGTTGCGCCGCAGCAAAAAAAATAGGAAAGGCGCGTCCTATTATGGAAGTAATGCCGGCGAAAGTGCGCACATTGTCTCATCCGTATTCATATTCAGGCGGTCCGGTTCTTGCGTCCATAACGCACCGCAGATTGGCTTTGATGACCGGCCAAATGTCTTGGCGACCTGATCTCAGCGCCGAAATAATGTCAGGCGTCCGGAACCAGCGCTGCTGTTCAACGTGACAGATTGCCGATTGCCGCGCAGTGTAATGCGGAGCCGACCTCGGATGTCGAAATCGCTGTTGTAGAACTCGCCGGCGTAGTTGTTGCGCCCAGTTTTCCGCACGCTTCCGGTTTGATCGATATCCGCGGCCTGGCTCGCACACCGGGCTTTTACGCGATACGTTCGGGTCGAGCTTTTTGAGATCCAGACGCGGCATCGAACGCGCTCGCGCTGCCCCTTGGCAGGCGAGATGAATCCGCTACCGCGCCAGTATCCTGAAAGACCCTTGGACTGCGCCGCAGCCCCCGATTGACAGGCGACGGCAAGCATCGCCAGGCAAAGTGTCCAGCAAGGCACATACCATCGAAGCTTCTGCAGGCGGGTCAGTGGATCGGCGCGCATTTGGCAATCAAATTCAAGCTAACGGATCAAGCTCATATGATTGTGGCCCACGTTGAGCCTTACGGCAAGCGTTGCCCTTTTGAATGCGCGTCTCGACGCCTCCACATTGCGATCGAACGACGTTGTTCTTGGCCCGTTTTCCGGCCTTGTACTGGATTGTTCGGCGAGATGAGCAACGTTAACCATGCGCCGGGATCTGCAGTGTCGGGAAGGCAATGGTCGACTGGATCATGTCGTTGCGGGCCTGGAAGCGGCTCATGGACTCCCGGGCGGCATTTTCAGGCTTGTTCCACCACCGCGACGCCTCCCACACGGACAGGTCGCCATACCGCGTGAGCAGGAGGGTTCTGCTCGCAGGCGCATTGACGTCCAGGCTGCGCCAGAAGCCGCAGATATTGACATCGAACACGTCCTCCATATTTGGCCACGCGGCATCTGAAATGTCCCTGAAGGCCTCCCAATCTGCCGCCGGTACGTCAAACCATCGGAAGACGCTGATCCCGTGCAGGTTGACTTCCAAGTCCGTCGTCGGCCGGACGGTGGCCTCCAGCGCATGGTGCTCGGCGCCGTCAACGGCAGGTGCGTTGCGGAGAAGCTCTTGCGTTGGCCACGATGTCAGAGCGATCCCCTCATCGCGTGCCAGCCCCAGACCGACCAGGCTGCGCCAGCAACCGAAAAGCCTGCCGCCGCTCTCCGTGGCGCGTATCGCGAATTCCTCGCGCGCAAGCCCTGCTTCGGTGAGCAGCCTGCGCGGCGGCGCCTGAAATCGGCAGTATTCGAAATATTGGTTCATTCACTTCGAGCTTTCTCGTTTTGGCCAGCCGTCACTGTTGCGCACATAGCAGAATGGCTTAGCAATGTGGATCGGATCGCAAAAAGAAACCGCTTCATGATGCCGTGATCGACCCGGAGTTCCAAATGTCTTTGACGCTCTATTCGAACTATCTCAACTCCGCCGGCGAGCGCGTTCGCATTGCCCTTGCGTTGAAGGGCATCGCCTATGAGTATGTCTCGGTTCGACAGATCGGCTGGGAGGCCTACGAGAGGATCAATCCGCAGAGATTGATGCCGGCTTTGAAGGTGGGTGACCAGGTCGTTGCGCAGGCCACCGCGATCCTCGAATACCTTGAGGAAACCTATCCGGAGCCACGTCTGTTGCCGTCAAACGCTGTCTTGCGTGCGCAGTCGCGGGGCTTTGCCCAGCACATAACGAGTGAGATGCACGCAATTGATGTGATCCGCGTTCGACGCTTCCTTCAGAACGAGCTGCGGGTCGACGATGCGGGCATCGCGCGCTGGCAACATCACTGGTTTACCACCGGCTTCAAGGCTTTGGAGGAACTCTTGGCGAGGCGTGTGACCGCGCCCGCCTTTTGCTATGGCGATGTGCCTGGCTGGGCGGATTTGCATCTGGTGCCACAGGTTCGCAAAGGCCTCAGCCGGTTCAATATCGACCTGTCGCCCTATCCGCTTATCGCCGAAATATACGAGAACTGCGTTGATCTGCCGGCGTTCGTTGCAGCGGCTCCGCAGTCACAGCATGACTATCCAGGACAGGTGATCGAACCCAGGATTTGAGCAAAACTCATCCGGTTGCGGCATCACCACCCGAGTGGCGACCCGCGTTGGAGAATGGAGGGACGTGTGTCTTGCCACGTCCCTCTCCGGTTTTTACTTCTGCTTATAGTTGATCGCCTTCAGCATCTTGGCGATCGCGGCCTTCGACGAATGGGTCAGGTCCTTGGCCTGCGACGCCGTCATGTAGACGATCGGCATCTTGATCGCCTTGCTGATCTTGATCATCGCGGGATCGGTCGATGCCACCTTCAGTGCCTTTTCCATCTTGGCGACGATCGCCGGATCGATGCCCTTCGGGAAGGCGACAACTGTCGGGGCGTCCATGGCGACGCCCTTGTAGCCCAGCTCATCCAGCGTCGGGGTATCGGGATAGTTGCCGAGACGCTTGGTCGAAACCGCGGCAATCGTCTTGATCTGGTCCGGATAGCGCGACTGGATGCCGCCGGAATAGGCAAAATCGACCTGCTTCGAGATCACGAGCTGGACCATTCCGCGTCCACCCTTGGTCGGGATGTAGTCGACCTTGATGCCTTCCTGTTTGGCGATGGCCTGCATGATGATCTTGGCACCAGGGCTGAGCGAAGCGTATTTCACGCCGCCCTTTTTCTTGGCGAATTTGACGAAGCCGGCCATGTCATTGAACGGCGCCGACTTCGGCGCAACCATCGAGACTTGGAATTCCGTCAGGCCGCCGGCATAGACATAATCCTCAACCTGGAACTTCAGCGCCGAGTTGATCTGCGGATTGAGCGTGATGCCCGAAACGGCACCAAAGAAAAACGTGCTGCCATCCGGTTTGGCGTTCTTGAAGCCCTCGAGCGCAACGGCCTGGCCGCCACCCGGCCGGTTGATGACGTTGACACGCTGGCCGAGTTCGCGTGCGAGAATTTTCGCCAGGACACGGCCCTTGGTATCCGTGCCGCCGCCGGCTTTGTAGCCGATCAACATCGTAATCGGACCCGTCGGCCACTTCGTTGCTTGCGCCGTGCCGGTCACGGCGAACGTCGCCAATACGGCGGCGGCGGTGAGGGCTGTTTTCTTGATCATAGTCATGAGGTCGCTTTCTCCCTTGTTGAGGCGAGTACGTCGCCTTTTGGTTGCGCGGCAGCTTCGTGTGCGGCCATCTCCTCCATTTGCCGGCGTTGCAGTACGGTGAGGCGCCAGATACCGACGATTGCCAGCACCCCAAAGACCAGGGCCACCGGGTGGTTCATGAGCTCGTCGAAACTCTTGACGAGCCCGAGCGATTGGCGCAGCGAGAGTTCGAACGATGGCCCGACGACGAAGCCGATCAAAAAGGTTACGAACGAGAAATCATACTTCTTCGAGAAAAAGCCGATGATCCCGAAGACGATCATCACGCCGATGCCGAAGACGCCGCCGCCCTGCAGGTACGAGCCGATGCAACACAGAAAAACCACGACCGGCATGACCAGCGCCGGCGACACGCGCACGATGCGCGCGAACATGTTCTGTCCGAAATAGCCGATGAAAAGCAGGATCAGGCTGGCAGCGAGCATCGAGACATAGACGCCCAGGATCAGATCCTTGTTCTCGATGAACAGCAGCGGCCCCGGCGTGATGCCCTGGATGGTGAAGGCGCCGATCAGGATGGCGGCGATGACGCTGCCGGGAATGCCGATCGCGAACAGCGGTACCAGCGAGGCGGGTACCACGGCATTGTCCGCGCTTTCGGCCGCCGCCACGCCTTCGATCGCACCGCTTTCTTCGAAGTCGGTACCACGCCCGCTCGCTTTCCGTTCGGCGCCGTACGAGAGAAACGATCCGACGCTCGCACCGAGACCCGGCAGAATGCCGATAACCGTGCCGATCAACGAGCCGCGCACGATCGGGCGAATACATCGCCGCCAATCGTCCAGCGTCACGACATTGTCTTCATGCTTCGACGAGCCGGCGAGGAGGTCTGCCTCCTGCTCGAGCCGCTGGCGCTGGCCGATCTGGATCATCATTTCCGAAAGCGCCAGCATGCCGATCGCAACTGGTATCAACGGCAGGCCGTCATAGAGTTCGATCAGGCCAAACGTCAGGCGCGGCGAGCCCGTCTCGACTTCAAGCCCGACGCAGGAGGCCAGGATCCCGAACAAGCCGGCGATCAAGCCCTTGGTCAGCGAACGGCCGGAGAGCCCGGCGATAAAGACCAGCGAGAACACCAGGATCGCGGTCAGTTCGACCGGCCCGATGCCGAGTGCAAAGGCAGCGAGTTCCTGGGCGACGAGGATCAGCACGATCGTCGAGAACAAGTCACCGATGACGGAAGCAAACAGCCCCATCTTCAATGCTTTCTGCGCCTGGCCGGCGCGGGCCAGCGGGTAGCCCGCCATCGCCGTCGGTGCCGACGACGGTTCGCCGGGCGTATTGAGCAGGATCGCCGAGACCGCGCTGCCGGCCGTCGACCCTTTGGAAATGCCAACCAGGAAGGCGATCGCGGACAGCGGCGCCAGATAGAAGGTCAGGGGAATGGCAACCGCTGTCGCCGTGCCCTTGCCAAGCCCCGGCAGCGCACCGACGAGGTAGCCGAGCGTTACGCCGAACAGCACCCAGGCAACGTTGGCGGGGGCAAGCGCGTCACCGGCGACTGAAAAGAGCGCTTCCATGATTGTCCCTTATGCGATCGCCGTTCCAAGCACGCGGTAAAACAAGAACCAGGCCCCGACCAGGAGAATGGTCGGAATTCCGACCAACAGCCAAATGCGTCGCTCGCCCATGAAGAGCATGAGACTGAGGATCAGGAGGCCGGCCGCGAGTGCCGGGTTGACCAGTTTAAAGAGCGCGATCGCTGCCGACACGACGACAATAACGACGGCGGACGCCAGCCATTCGGCGTTGGGCACGGTCTGCCCGGCCGGCAGTCCGCGGCTCAGTCGCCCGGCAGCGCGGGCGGAGAGCAGCATGGCCAGACCGGTAATGCCGACAGCGCAAATCTGTGGCAGCAGCGCAGGCGAAATCGAAGCATCGCCACCGGCACTGGTTTGCGTCGGGATCAGCACGAAAAGCATCAGCAAGCCAAACAGCGCCAAGAATACTCCAGCGATCAAGTCCGACTTTGGCATCCTGCTACCGTGACTTTCTGCAATAGGGGTGCGGCCAGTGCGTCGAAATAATTTAAAGATCTAAATCGCCGAAATGCAAACACCCCTTTTTTAACCAATCGCCCCGCACAATCTCGATCATACGACGCCATCTCTTCTGAGCTGCGTGATCTGTGCGTCATCCATTCCGACGGATCGGAGCACGGATTCGGTGTCACGCCCGAGTTGCGGTGGTGGCGTGTCAGGCTCTGTCACATCACCATTCGTCTTGAAGCCCAGGGACGGCACGTGCACCGGCTTGTCGTAGTCCGGCAACATTATCTCGGACATGATGCCTCTTGCCTGCAGTTGCCCTTCGACGAGGACCTCATCCATCCGGCGAACACGCGCCGCCGGCACATCGGCCTCGTCCATCACCGCTTCCCATTCCGCCGCCGGTCGGGTCGCAAAGACCGCCGCCAGTTCCTCACCGAGCGCCGCTGCGTTTTCCTTTCGCCGCTCTGGCGTGTTCCAGCGCGGGTCGTCGAGAATATCGCTTCGGCCGAGCGCACGGCACAGCCGGCCGAATTGAACCGCGGTATTGGCCGCGAGCATCAGCAGCCCGTCGGTCGTCTCGAACGCCCCCGATGACGGGCTCTGGCTCCAGGCCGCATTGCCGGTTTGCTGCGGTTTCCAGCCCGACGTCAGACAATTGGTCATCAGCGAAGCCATCAGCATCATCGCCGAGTCGAGCATGGCGACGTCAAGGTGGATTGCACGGTTGGTCCGCCGCACCTCGTGCAGCGCCGATACGATGGCAAGTGCCGCGTTCTGGCCGGTGGCATAGTCGATATAGGGTGCGCCGACTTTTGTCGGCCCGCCGTCGACATCGCCGGTCTGAGCCATGATCCCGCACATGCCCTGGACGACGTGATCATAAGCCGGGCGGTGGCCGATCGGGCCATCCTGGCCATAGGCCGAGATCGAACAATAGACGATCTTGTCGTTCAACTGTTTGATTTCATCGAAACCGAGACCGAGGCTTGCGGTTGCCCCGGGGCGCAAGTTCTCGACGAAGACATCGGCCGTCTTCACCAGCTGCCTGATGACGTTGACGCCGGCTTCGCACTTCAGGTTGAGCGCGATCGACTTCTTGTTCCCGTTCTGCGTCAGGTAACCGAGCCCCATGTTCTGTTCCGAAAGCGCGCTGATCGACCCACCGACGCGCGTCCAGTCGCCTTCACCCGGTTTTTCGATCTTGATGACCTCTGCCCCCATCAGGCCGAGTTGGTAGGTTGCGTAAGGCCCTGCCAGGACCTGGGTGAGATCGATAACGCGAACGCCGTCCAATGGCTTAAACATCGTGCTCTTTCCGGTGCTCCAGTGATCGCGATTTGTCGCCTGACAATGCACGATCGATACTAGCTCGGCGATCGGTCTTAGCCAAAGGGTCTTCGAGCGCTGCGTGCGCCATCGCCGCCGTGCGTCGGGGAAATCGCCCATCTAATGGAAATGTGTTCGCCCTTTGAGTAACCCGCCACGTTGCTTGACACGTCGACCAACTGTGCAACACTTCCGTCGCACAAAGTATCGCCGCAGGATCACCGGGAAAAAGGCGCGCAGGTTATGGCTTATGAATCCATCGAAGTGAAGCAGTTGACACCAACGCTTGGTGCAGAGATTGGTGGCGTCGATTTATCGAAGCCGCTGAGCAACCACCAGTCCAAGGAAATCCATGACGCTCTGCTCGACAACCAGGTCATCTTTTTTCGCGACCAGGACATGACCATCGACCAGCACAAGGATTTCGGCCGGTTGTTTGGCGAGCTTCACATCCACCCGAGCCGCAAGGGCCCCGAAGGCCATCCCGAAATTCTACCCATTCATGCGGATGCCAACTCGAAGCAGGTCGCCGGCCACCGATGGCACTCGGACGTGTCGTGTGACCCGGAACCGCCGATGGGCTCGATCCTCTATCTGAACACCGTGCCGCCGTCCGGTGGCGATACATTGTTCGCGAGCATGTACGCGGCCTACGATGCGTTGTCGGATCGTATGAAGTCGTATCTCGAGGGTTTGACGGCGGTGCACGATGGCGGGCCCAACTACCGCCGCCGCGCCGCCATCGAGGGGCGTGACGACAAGCGTGAGTTTCCCCGCGCCGAGCATCCTGTGATCCGGACCCACCCGGAAACCGGGCGCAAGGGAATCTACGTCAACCCGGTCTTCACCGTTGCCATTCGCGGGCTTCCCGAGGATGAAGGCGAGGCTGTCCTGAGCTTCCTTTACGAACACAACAACCGGCCGCAGTTCCAGTGCCGTTTCAAGTGGCGCGAGAACTCGGTGGCGTTCTGGGACAACCGCTGCGTCCAGCACATCGCGATGTGGGACTATTTCCCGCAAGTCCGTTCCGGCAATCGCGTCACGGTCAAGGGCGACCGGCCGTACTAGAGCCGCATGGGCACCGCGACCTGACGGTCAGGCTATTTCTTTGCGCCCATCGTGGGCTCGGCAATGTTTGCGTGATCCACGAGATTGGGCTGCAAGCCGGCCTGCCGGTAGATCCGCTTTTTTTGACGCGGGTAGTCGCCGACGTCGTGCGCAAGACGCTCACCAACCACGATACACCGGAACACGTCCGTTCCCGTATTCGCTATGGCATGCGCCAGGCCGCCCTTGCGATAGCCGACGAAGTCGCCTGCCTTGATCTGAAACGTCTCCTCGCCCAGGGTTGCCGTCGCTGTTCCTGAAAGAACGTAGATGCATTCATCCTCGTGATGGTGGACATGATACTCGGTTGTTTCGTGGCCGGGTTGCACCTCGATGATGTGAAACCCAAGGCCCGTGAGGCCGGTGAGATCACCGAGTGACTTGTTGATGCGGACCGCATTGGGATTGAGGAAATGCGTTTTGTTGAGCCCCTCCATCGCCTCGATTTCTTCGGCTGTGACCAGATACTTGGATGCCGTCATCTCGACATTCTCCTTGATTGATTTCGACGTGCGCCCGGTTTGCCGAAAAGGTTGTTGCAGACTTATTGGCGCTTCACCGATCGGCCCGTTCTTTTTTGCTGAAAATTTAGTTCAAATTCTATTCAAATCTCTAAGGCGGTAGAAATTCAATAATGGTAATTTCGGGTCTGGTGAGTGGACGTTGAGAGGCTTTGCGGTGTCATACCCGTTCGTCAGGTTGTTTCAACACGAGTGTATTGTGTGCGACGGCAGACCAGTCGCAAGACGACCGGCTATCGGGAGGAAAGACACTGGACAGCAAGGCATTGCCTCGACGATTTCGGATGCAGTATGCCAATGAGAGGCGCGTACTTTGATACAGCCGGGCTGCTGGTTCGGTTCTTCAGGCGATCGAACACGAACGGTTCGATCGCGTTGACGTTCGCGATGGTCTTGCCCGTTCTTGCCGCGGTGACCTGTGCAACGGTCGACTATGCTGTGATGCTGCGACAAAAGTCGGTCCAGCAGACTGCAACTGATACGGCCGCCTTTGTTGCCGCCAAAGAGATGAGCTTGTCGAACTCGGACAGAGAGAACCAGGCAGCTGTCATACAGGAGATGGTTGAATCGTACCTCACCAGCAACATTGCTGACAGCGAACGGTCAGGCGACCTGCGCTTCACCACGCGGATCTCGAGAGATCCCCTTGAGGTCAACGTAGCTGTCGTCCAGTCGCCGAAGACATTCTTTGGAAACGGCCTTGGCCTTTTGAATACGGAGATCTCGACGGAGGCGACCGCGCGCGTTGTCGGGCAGCCGAATATTTGCATCCTGGCGTTGAGCAGCGACATCGGAGGCGCAATCACCCTTGAAGAAAATGCGGTTATCCGGGGTGAGAATTGTGCGGTTTTCTCGAATTCGAAACATTCCGACTCGATTAAATCGAAAAAGAGCTCGTTGCTGAAGGCATCAACGATCTGCTCGAGTGGCGGCACCGAGGGTGGTAGCTCAAATTTCGATCCACCGCCTTACACCGATTGCCCAATGTTCGATGATCCGTTGGCTTCGCGTCCCGAGCCGTCCGTTGGTGCCTGCACGCAGCGCGAAAAGCTGGTTGTCGAAAGCAGCCGGACCTTGCCGCCGGGAACGTATTGCGGTGGCATCGAAATCAAAGGGTCGGCAGATGTTACGCTTGAACCGGGAATCTTCGTCATCAAGAACGGTGAGCTTGCGGTCAACGACGAAGCCACGCTTTCCGGGGAGGGGGTTGGCCTGTTCTTCACGGGTAGCGGTGCCAAGATGATCTTCGATCGCGATACTGGGATATCGCTCAGTGCGCCCGATACGGGTGCCATGGCCGGCTTGCTCATCTTTGGATCACGAAGCCTGGGGGATGAAACCTTCAAAATTCTGAGCAACAACGCCCGTGTTCTGCTTGGAACGGTCTATCTGCCGACAGGGCAGCTCTATGTGGAAACTGAGCAACCCGTCGCGGATCAATCAGCATACACTGCGATCGTGGCCCACACGATCCATCTCATCAAAAAGCCGCGACTCGTGCTCAACACGGACTACAGTGAGACGACCGTTCCCGTTCCAAATGGCATCAAGGGTGCGGGCCAACCGATCCGCCTGGTCATGTAGCCGCTCTGCCAAGAACCAATAGCGCGGAGTGTGCGGCTGGTGCGCGCCGAGCTCGGCGTGTCGCGGCCTCAACCGGCAATCAGCTTGGTGTACTTCCTGAAGATCCAGCCGGACTTGCATGGCCCGCGATAAGCCTGTCGCTTCGCGATCGGCGATGTCACGCCGCACGTCGCATTGGGATTGCGTGAATAGACGATTCCGATCCACTTGCCGTGGGCATCGCAGTCGAAATACATTTGCCCCTCTCGGAGCTTGTCGCGCATCTTGTATCTTGAGCCGGGGCCGGAGCGGACGGCGAGAAAGTTGTCACCTTTCGGATTGAGCCCGACAACAACGCCGACGCCACCGCACGCATCGAGATTTCGTTCGCCACCAACTCTTACCTTTTTGCGGGATTCGGCCAGGGCGCTGGCAATGGGCAACATCGCACAAAGGGCGACGGAAACGACAACGTGCACACGTCTGGGCATGGAATAGCTCTCCAAAATGGTTCTAAAAGGCCGACTGTTACCTGATGCGCGATTGCGATGATCGTAAACATTCCACGTGCCCGGCTTCAAGTGGCTCCGCGCCAGAACTGGCGGGCGCCTTGGCAGACGCGTGGTAGGTGTTATGACAGCGCAACTGATCAGCGCGGCCGAACGAAGTGCTGCAATTTTTTCGGGGCAATTGAATCATGAATGACAACATGGCCGCTATCGAGGCCCAGGCAGAGCTCCATCATCAGTACCTCCTCGGGTTGCAGCTGATGGTTGCCGTGCGTGAAGGTCCGGAGGTCATCGGCGACTGGATGTTCCGCCTGTTTCGGCGCCAGCACGAGGAAAAGTTCCTGTCGAGTTTCGAGAAGCTCGGCCTCGAGGGCCTGTCCGATGCGGTCGCCTGTGCCCGTTACCACGTGCTTTCGAACAGCATGGGCGGGGTCCCCGTCGAGTACATGGAGGAATCGGACAGGAAGGCATGGGTCCGGTTCCGATATCCAAGATGGATGTATGACGGACCGGCCGTGTGTGGTGTACCGGTCGAGGCTAGTCGTGGTTTCCTCAACGGCTGGTACGCCCAAAACGGCGTTTCATTGAAGAACCCGAGACTCGGTTTCGTATGCGTCTCCGAAGATATGACCGGGCAATTCGGTCTGTGCGGCTATTTCAAGGAATACGATCATGATCTCAGCGAGGACGAGCGTCTCGTGTTCGCACCCGACGAACGGCCGCCGCCGTTCGATGCCGACGCTCAACCGGTGCCACCAGCCGAAGAGTGGAACGAGCTGCGGCTGGCCAAGGCAAATCGCAACTATGCCGTGGAGTTTATCCGCAATGGCGTTGGCGAACTCGTCAACGTGCTTGGCCGCGAGCGCGCGCTCGAACTGGCCAAGGTCGCCGCGCGGCTGACCGGTCTCCAGAACTGGCGACGGATGTCGCAGGTCATCGGAACGACGGATGGCGGCACTGGCGAAGCCGCCCGTCTGCTGGCAACGATGTTCGAGGGCATGGGAGATGATGCCGGCATCGAGGGGACAAGCGACAACTCCCAGGTCATCGTCCGCCAGAGCGGGCTGAGGATCGTGCGCGGGCTGGCGGCTGGGCATAGAGAGGACGTGCTCGCCTGCTGGATCGAGCTTTGGCGTGGCGTCGTGCACGCGCATCGCGCCTTCATGGACGTGACTGTTTCCCCAACCGCCGACGGTCTCGATTGGGCAATTGGCGTGCGCGACGAGAGCAACGCCTGAGCGACGGTGCCGGCGGTATTCGACAGCACGCCGTGTGTCACGCAGGCAGGTCGTTTGAACGGCCAGGAGCAGGGCGCAAAGCGTTGGCCCCTGCGCGAAATGCTGGCCGCTCTCAGCTCATCCTGACGGTTGCGAGGTAAAGCGGCTCGTTACCGAAAGCCCTGAGATCGAGGCAGGCGCCTGCCGGACAGAAAATGGCATCGAGTGCGCCGACTTCGACGAGCTCGCCGTCTTGGCGAAGGATAGCGCCGCCCCGCGCGACAACCAGTAACCTGTCGCTTGGCGATATCTCCTCCAGTGGCAGCCTGTTTGCCGGTTGTACGACTGTTAGGGAGATGGCAACGCGCTCATTTGCTGCAGCAGTTCCGGGATTGTAGTTCTGGTCCGCGGTGCCGGTCCAGCTCACGCACCAGCGCAGGAAGCCCGCCTCTTTTGCGTTGGGTTCGGACCAGTTCGGTTCCAAGTCGTTGAACCTGATCAAGCCAACCGTCTCGTCGTTGTCGGCCGGATGCGGACCGGGGCCTTCCTGGTAACGGGATACGCCCCACTTCTCGATGGCGTCGTTGACCCAGAGCAGTCTGACCGGTTTATCGCCAATCGTGCGCACGCCGTGCGGCACGCCCTTGGGAATATGGAGACAGTCGAATGGCCCGGCCGTATGCCTGTTGCCGATGCCATCAAAGCTTTCGACCATGCCGTCGAGAATGACGTAGACTTCGACCATCGAATGCGTATGGACGCCGGGCTGACGTTGGCCGGGGCCCATGTCCATGAGGCCAATGGCGCACTTCCGGCTCTCGATCGCAACGCCCGGGTTCGTGTTGATGTATCCTTCGGGCCCACCGAGCCACGTGACGAGAGAGCGCATGAAGCCGGGCTCCGTGGCGCGCAGCACGGTCCAGCTCGGCTCGAGATCATTTATGCGGACAAGTCGGATTGCTTGAGACATACGCTGAGCTCTTGTTGGTGCTTCCCCGCGATTGAAGCCAATCTTCGGTTCTGTGGGCGCCAGCCGGCGGGCACCACTCGGCGTTCTTGCGAACGGCAAGGAACCTTGTGGCCCGCGCCCACGACGCCCTCGACCGGTTCGAGCCTGGTTGGTTCCTGTATCGGTGATGTCCCAATCCGATCGGCATCAATCGCCTCTCATGCGGCATCTTCCAGGATCATGTCGGCGGCCTTTTCTGCCACCATCATGACCGGCGCGTTGATGTTACCCGACGGCATGGTCGGCATCACCGAAGCATCGACGACGCGCAAACCTTCGAGCCCATGGACGCGCAATCGGTCGTCGACCACGGCCATCGGATCGGTATCGGGGCCCATCTTGCATGTGCCCATCACGTGATAGGTCGTGGCGCCGGTTTCACGCGCGTGCTCGAGCAGGTCGTCGTCCGTGTTGCAGTCCTCGCCGGGATGAAACTCGTGTGAACGGTATTTTGCAAAGGCGTCGGCATTGCCGACGGTGCGAGCGATGCGCAGGCCGGCGATAAGTGCGGACTGATCGATTGGGTCACTGAGAAAATTCGGACGTATGGCCGGTGCGACCTCTGGATCTGGCGATTTGACATGGATCGAACCGCGGCTCTCCGGTCGGCACTGGTAGACGCCGATCGTCATGCCCGGCTCGCGATGAAATCTGCGCGTATTGGGATCGAAACTGCCGTGTGCAAAGAAGCACTGGCAGTCCGGCGTATCGAGTTCCGGCCGGCTCTTGACGAACGCATGGCCGATGCCGGCCGTCCACGTCAGGATGCCCCGCCGTGTCAGCATGTATTTGACCGCTTCCTTGACGAGGAACAGGCCGCGGGTCTGATTGTTCAAGGTGATCGGCTGCTTCACACGCCACGCGATCCGCGCTGCATAGTGATCGCGATAGTTTTCGCCGACACCGTTTAGCTCATGAACAACTTCGATGCCCTGCGCGCTCAGAATCTCCGGCGAACCGATGCCGGACAACTCGAGGAGTTGCGGCGATTGAACGGCACCAGCACAAACGATCAGGGAACGACCGGCCCGGGCCGCACGTCGCTCGCCCCTGACATCGTAGTCAACGCCGACGACGCGTTTGCCATCGATCAGTAGTTTTCGGGCGTGCGCGTGGGTTACGGTGTACAGGTTCGGGCGCTTGCGGACCGGCTCCAGGTAAGCCTTGGCCGCGCTGTGACGGCGACCGTCCTTCTGGGTGATCTGGTAATAGCCGAAGCCGTCCTGCTTTTGTCCGTTGTAATCGGGATTGGCTTCGTACCCACATTCCACGCCGGCCTGGACGAAGGCATCGACCATCTCGTGGCGTTCGTACATATCGGCGACGTTGAGCAGGCCATCGCCGCCACGGATGCTGTCACCGCCGCGCTCGAACGTTTCCGTTCGCTTGAAGTAGGGCAGAACATCGTCGTATCCCCAGCCTCGGTTGCCGAGTTGCGCCCAACCATTGAAGTCGATTGGGTTGCCGCGCACGTAAAGCATGCCATTGATCGACGATGATCCGCCAATCACCCTGCCGCGCGGGATCGGTATGCGCCGCCCCTTGACGTTGTCCTCGGGTTCCGTCTCGAAGTTCCAATTGAGTGTCGGGTGATAGATGAGCTTCTGGAATCCCACCGGAACGTGGATCCAGGGATTGCGATCCTCGCCGCCGGCTTCCAGCAGCAACACGCGATTGCTGGGATTCTCCGTCAAACGGTTGGCCAGCACGCAGCCGGCTGATCCGGCACCGATGATGATGTAGTCGTAACTGTCGGACATATTCACTGAGCTTGGCCTGGAAAGAAGGGCGACCCTCAATTCTCGTGGTCACCCGTCCGCTTGGCAAGTGAATTGTGCCTCAACGACACCGTTCATTGTCGCTATCGATGACGGTGCTCCAACAGATGACCGGGCTTGGATGTTGCCGGCGCGCAAGCCGGACCAGCCTCCCGGCCCTCAAGGTGCCTCGCCGTTCAGGCCCCTTTAATTGATACGCGCCAGTGAATTCGATCTTCCTCTGGCGGATAGTCTGCGGCAGCCTTGTGATAGCAGCAACGATTGTCCCAGATCACCACGTCACCTTTTGCCCATTGGTGGCGGTATTCGGATTGCGGTTGAATCATGTGGTGCGTCAGGTCGTCGATGAGCTGGTCGCTTGCACGTTCTTCGAGGCCCTCGATGCGTAGGATCTTGCCCGGATCAAAGTAGAGCGCCGTACGTCCGGTTTCCGGGTGCAGCCGCGCCAACGGATGCAACGCCGGTGGTTTGCTGCGATCCTCGGGATTCAGAAGTTTGTTGTCGTGGCTGCGACCACCGTAGACGAAGGCGCCGAGCCGTCCCTCGATCGCGCGCTTGAGACCGCCAGGCAGCCCGTCGTAGGCGGCGTACATAGATGCGAACAGCGTGTCGCCACCTCGGTTTGGGATCTCGAGCCCATAGAGCTGTGTCGCTTTGAACGGCACCTCGTCATATGCACCGTCGGTGTGCCAGGTATGGCCGCCACGCTTATAGACATCCATGTTCAACTTGCCATCCGCATCGAACTTGTTGACGCCGAGCAGTGTGATTTCAGGATGCTCCGGGTGCCGCGTGCTTTTGGACGGATGCGGTTCGATGATGCCAAAGCGCCGACTGTAGGCAAGGAACTCTTGCAGTGTCAGGCGCTGGTCGCGAACAACGAGGACATTGCAATCCAGCCAAGCGCTGTAGAGCAAGCCGAATGCCTCATCATCGATTTCGCGCACGTCGATACCGCTGGCTATTGCGCCAACTCGCGGAGTCAGTTTCTTGATTTCAAGCATCTCGCACTCCCCTTGCGGACGCGATCGAGTTCATTCAAGACAGCCGGCTCACAGTTGCCAGGTTCACTCGGCTGCGATCGGCGTGCGCAAATTCACCTCCGGCACATCGATCCCTTCTTGTTCGCAGCTATTGGCGACATCGAGAACCGTCGCGCGCTGCATGTCGCGCCTGAAGCGAAGATCGTCGTAAGGCAGCCCGCGATGCAGCGTGCAGCGATTGTCCCACATGACGAGATCGTGCACGCGCCAACGGTGGACGTAGGTGAACTGCGCCTGCGTAGCGTGGGCAAGTAGGTTGTCAATCAGCACTGCGGCCTGCTCGTCATCCATGCCGACGACATATCGGGCATGTGATGCAACAAACAGGTTCTTGCGACCGGTTTGCGGGTTCTGGCGGACCATCAACTGCGGTACCGCGCCAACCGCCAGACGCTCACCGTCCGCCCAGTCGACATACCCCATGCGCTCGCGCGAGTAGACCAGTGAGTGCTCCGCTATCAGACCGTCGAGGTCCTCTTTCTGAGTTTGCGGCAAGGCATCGTAGGCGGCGCGCAAATCAGCAAAGGCGGTTTGGCCTCCGACAGGCGGGATTTCGCGGGCGTAGAGCAACGAAGCGAGTGCCGGCACATACTTGAACGAGCTGTCGGTGTGCCACAGGCGATTGCCGAGCTGCAGGCGTCGCAGACGGCTGCTCTTATCCAGGACCTTGTCGTCGGCGTCGAGATTTGACACGTCGGCGATGTCATTGCGAACGCGGAGCTTCTGATCAGCGACGGCCTTGTTGATGACACTGTGATCCATCGCTCCGAAGTTTTTGGCGAACGCGACATGCGCTTCCTGGGATAAGTCCTGATTGGGAAACACCAGGACGGCGTACTTCCAGAAAGCTTGCTTGATCTCGTCAAGGTCCTGCGGCGATAGCGAAGCCAGATCGACATCGCAGACTTCTGCGACGAAGTCTTCGTTTAGAGGACAAACCGTAATTCCCATGCCATTTCCTCCACTTCCCAAGCCCTGCGGTCGTTTCGGGCCGCGAGCGCAAACTGCAACCGGTTGGCAATGCCCCGGCGTAGTCTTGCAGACTATTGCGATCTTTGGCGTGTGAAAAGTCATATCCGGCGTCAACGCCTGCCGGTTGCAGCCAACACAGCGCCGCCAGAGATTGCGCCAATCGGCACCATTGCGGGAGGCCGTGCAATTCGAACGGCCTGATTGACATCGAACTCGAACCTCGCGTCTTCTCCTTCAGATAGGTCGTCTCAGAGGGCGGCGCGGGGTAAAATGTGGGCGTGAGTTGAGGGAGGCGGAAGGATGGACAGCTCAGGCGAGGTCGCCATCGTAACGGGTGCGGCGCGGGGCATTGGCCGAGCGATCAGTAAGCGCCTCTCGGTTGACGGTTGGACCGTCGTGTGCGCCGACGTAGAGGAAAGCGCAAACGCTGAAACGGCGGCACTGGTCGGCGGCGAGGCGGTAACGTGCGATGTCGCCAAGGAAGGCGACGTCGCAGCGCTTGTGCGCATTGCCGCCGACAAATTTGGCCGCCTCGACGCCATTGTTTCGAATGCCGGCGTCAATCGTTACCAACCGCTGGCGGATTGGACGTTGGCGCAATGGAACGACATCATCGCCACCAATCTGACGGCGAGCTTTCTGCTCGCGCGCGCCGCCGAACAGCACTTGCGGCAGGCGAACGGTGCGATGGTTCTTGTGGGATCGACGCGCGCGCACATGTCGGAGCCCGGAACATTTGCCTATTCAGCGAGCAAAGGCGGCATTGTCGCGTTGACGCATGCGTTGGCCATGTCGTTGCAGCCGGACGTCAGGATAAACTGTGTCTCGCCGGGCTGGATTGACACCGCCAAATACGCCATCGAACCCGATGATCATGCCCAGCATCCGGTGGGGCGGGTCGGGCTTCCTGCAGATGTGGCGGCGGCCGTCGCATTTCTGCTGGATCGCGACCAGTCAGGGTTCATGACCGGCCAGGAAATGGTGATCGATGGCGGCATGATGAAGAAGATGATCTACACCTAGTGTGATGATCGAGAAGTTCGTCACCATTTGCGGCAAGCTCTGATCGAACTTCTCGATCTGAATCACACTAGCAACATTTTGATTCTAGTGTCCCTTTTGTTTCCAAAGTTCGCCAAGGAGGTTGCTGCTAAGTGATGGCGAACTTCGGAAACGGGACACTAGGCGCTGGGGCAACGCCAGAAGCCTCGGCTTGATTCAGCGCACGGGCTATGGCTCCCTGACCTGCGCCGCTTGAAACACAAGGTGATGTCATGAAGCCGTTACGGGATTCGACCAGCTGCATCGGTCAGGACCAAGTCTTGCACGAACGCATGGCGCAGGACGGCTACCTCTTTATTCGCGGACTGCTGGCAAAAGATCAGGTTACTGATGTCCGCCGGCAGATGCTACAAATCCTCGCCGACAACAAGATGGTGCGATGCGACCGGCCGCTTGATCAAGCGGTTCCGGATTTGGAGCATTTCGCGGTTGAGCCGCAGCCGGCGTTCATGAAGGTCTTGTATGCCCAGTACGCTCTGGAAGACCTGAACGCGATCCTGCACGCGCCGCAAATCACCGATGTCGTGGACGCGATTTGCGGTGAACCGTCAATTCCGCTGCCGCTGTTTGTGGCGCGCAACATATTCCCGGCGAGAGACGCCTATACGACCCCGGCGCACCAGGATTTCGTGCATTTTCAGGGAACGACACGCAACTATGCGGCGTGGATACCGATGGGCGACTGCCCCGCCGACATGGGCGGCCTCGCGATCGCATCGGGATCGCACCGGCTCGGACTGCTCGACGTTCGTCCCGCCTTGGGTGCCGGTGCGCTGGAGGTGGCTTATGACGACGAACTCGATTGGACGTACAGCGAGCTGGAAGCTGGCGACGTGCTGTTTCACAACTGTCTGACGGTCCATCGTGGCGTGCCCAATCGTTCCACGTCCATGCGTCTGTCGATTGACTGCCGGTTCCAGCCACTGAGCGAGCCAATGTGCGCGCAAAGTCTGCGTCCGCATCGCGACATGGTTGACTGGGAAGACCTGTACCGGGGGTGGTCGCGTGACGATCTCAAGTACTACTGGAAAAAGCATGACCTCAAGATCGTGCCGTTCGACTGGAGCCACTACGAGCGCCGTGATGCGCTCGCGTTCGTGATGGCGGAGGAAGGCGACCGGCGGGCCCTGTCGACATTGCAGCGCATCTTATCAAACGACCCGGATCCGGAAAAAAGGGAGCGCGCTCGAACAGCACTGGAGAAGATCGAAGCGCAAGCCTCGTAGCGAAGAGGCGCGTCGCCGGCAGACACGTGGACCAATCAATCTACCACCCAGCTTGTGCTCGATCTTGTGAGACCCGGACTGCAGCACGTCGAAGTGGAGTATCAAGACATGAAGATCACGCGCATTGAGGATTTGCACGCCGATGCCGGCTGGCGGGTTTTTTCATTCCTGAAGATCGAGACCGACGCTGGCGTTGTCGGGTACTCGGAATACAACGAAAGCTACGGCTCCAAAGGCCTGACGGCCGTGATACGAAAGCTGGCCGAAACCCTGATCGGTCAGGATCCGCGGCCGGTCGAGAAGATCACCGCGCAATTGTACGCGATGACGCGCCCGGCGCCCGGCGGCATGATCCAGCAAGCCATCGCGGCATTGGAGAACGCCCTCGTCGACATCAAGGCCAAGGCGCTCGGTATCCCGGTGTATGAGCTGCTTGGCGGACCTGTACGCCAGCGCCTGCGGCTCTACTGGTCGCATTGCGGGACGTATCGCTTGCACCACGCGGCGGTCATGGGCGTCCCGCCAATTCGAGGCCTGGATGATGTCCGCGCCCTCGGCGCGCATGTTCGTGATCAGAAGTTCACGGCACTCAAGACGAACATTTTCCTGTTCGATGACGGCGAGCCGGCACTGCATATGCCAGGGTTCGGGCGTTCGCCCGGCGGCCCTGAGCTCAATCTCACGAGGAACGTCATTGCTGCGCTCGACGATCAGCTCGGCGCCTTTCGCGACGGAGCCGGCAATGATGTCGAGTTCCTTCTCGATCTGAACTTCAACTTCAAGACAGAGGGATACATGCGGCTGGCCCGCGCCCTCGAGCACCATCAGCTGATGTGGGTCGAGATTGATTCCTATGATGCCCGCGCGCTGGGGCATATCCGCCGGGCGATCCACACGCCGGTTGCAAGCTGCGAGTCGCTTTTCGGGCGCCGCCAGTTCAAGGAGTACTTCGAGAACTATTCGATGGATGTCGCAATCATCGACTTGCCGTGGAATGGCGTTCTCGAATCCATGAAGATCGCCGCCATGGCCGAAGCGTACGAGGTCAACGTGGCGCCGCATAATTTCTACGGCCACCTGTCAACCTTGATGAGCGCGCATTTCTGCGCTGCCATTCCGAATTTCCGCATCATGGAAATCGATATCGA
>JBPCVZ010000500.1:0-20305 GCA_051010015.1 Hyphomicrobiaceae bacterium | reverse complement strand
AGCGCGCCCGCGGTGCCATAACGTATTCCTCGGGCAATCATGCGCTTGGTGTCGGTCAGGCCGCGCGCCTGCTCGGCTCGTCCGCCCTGATCGTCATGCCCGGCGATGTGCCGTCTGCGAAGATGGCAGCCGTACGCCAGTTGGGCTGCCAGATCGAAACCTTTGACCGGGACACCGAGAACAGCGATGCCGTCGTCGAGCGGCTGCGCGCCGAAACCGGCCGTATCATCGTCCCGCCTAGCGCCGATCCGCGTGTTCTCGCCGGGGCAGGCACGGCCGCGCTCGAACTCCATGAACAGGCGCAAGACCTGGACGCTCAACTCGATGCGGTTCTCGTGCCATGCGGCGGCGGCGGGCTGACGGCTGCGACCGCCATCGTGATGCGCGCGTTGTCGCCGGACACGTCGGTCTACGCGGTGGAGCCGGAACTGTTCGACGACACGCGGCGTTCGCTCGAAGCCCGCACGCGCCTTGCCAACCCGACGGGACGGCGGACGATCTGCGATGCCATCATGACGTCGATACCGAACGACATGACCTTCCCGATCAACCTTGACCTGCTGCAAGGTGGGCTGATAGCCAGCGACGCGGCGGTTCGCGTGGCGATGCGCTTCGCCTTCGAAAATTTCAAACTCGTCGTCGAACCGGGCGCCGCCGTCGGCATCGCCGCCATCCTTTGCGGGGCAATCGACATCAAAGGCAAAACCATCGCGACGGTCGCGACCGGCGGCAACATCGATCCCGCCCGGTTCTGCGAACTCGTCAACGTCTGAAACAGTTTCCCAAGGATACCAAATGCAACGCAGATTGATGGCCGAATGGCTCGGCACGTTCTCCCTGCTCGCCACCGTTGTCGGTTCGGGCATCATGGCCGAGCGCCTCGCCGGCGGCAATGTCGCCATCGCGTTGCTTGGCAATACGATTCCGACAGGTGCCATTCTTGTCGTGCTGATCACTGTCTTCGGGCCGATCTCCGGTGCCCATTTCAATCCGGCCGTCACGCTCAGCTTCGCGCTGCGCAAGGAGATCGAGCCGAAGGACGCCGGCCTCTACGTCGTCGCGCAGATTTTTGGCGGCATCGTCGGCGTGTTCGCGGCGCACGTCATGTTCGACAATCCGCTGATCGACCCGTCGACGACGAGCCGCACGGGCATCGGCCAATGGGTCGGCGAGTTCGTCGCGACGTTCGGGCTGGTCGGCACGATCCTCGCGTGTCTCAAGGCGCGCCCGCAGGCCGTGCCAATGGCCGTCGGCCTCTACATCACGGCGGCTTACTGGTTCACGTCATCGACGTCCTTCGCCAATCCGGCGGTGACCATTGCACGCGGCTTCTCGAACACTTTTGCTGGCATCAATCCCGCCCACATCGCGACATTTGTCGTCGTGCAGCTGATCGCTGCGGTGCTCGCGACCTACTTCTTCAAATGGCTGCTGGCCGAGGAAGCCGACGCTTGAACCGGCTGTGCGGCCGCCAAGCTCGATTGTTATTCGACACCGATCAGGCGATCGACCGGCGCGAAGTCGTCGGTCAGCACGATCGGCTCGAGCCTGGCCTGCAAGGACGCGACCTCAGCGCGCGTCATGCGCCTGAAGCGCGTGCCGGGAGAGGCCTTCGAGGCCAGCACGTCGTAGGGCGTCGCGCGGCGCACGGCGGCCAGCACATACGTCGCGCGCCGGCCCATCCCGCTCGCGGCCCATATCTCGACCGTCTCGAAGCTCTCCGCGATCGTGCGGGCGATGGACAGCGCGAGCCGCGGCCGCGTGCGATGGTCGACGACGTTCATCAGATAGATGCCATCGCCATGCAACCGGCTGGCGACGAGCTGAAAGAATTCCTCGACACCAGGTGCGGCGGGATGACGATGTCGTGGAACGCATCGCCGACGACGACATCGAGGCTCCCTTGCGGCATCCGGGCGAGTCCGACGCGGGCATCGGCGTGCAGGACACGCAGCCGCTGCGTGCGCTTGAGCCACAGTTGCTG
Source organism: Hyphomicrobiaceae bacterium (assembly GCA_051010015.1). Classification (GTDB taxonomy): domain Bacteria; phylum Pseudomonadota; class Alphaproteobacteria; order Rhizobiales; family Hyphomicrobiaceae; genus CAJQQK01. The sequence continues at coordinate 18,321 of JBPCVZ010000500.1, read as the reverse complement.
CTCGGCGGTGCGGGTGACGGCCGGATCGATCTCCGCGACAATCGCCTCGGTGTCGGGGCGCGCCGCGAGCCAGGCGCGAGGCAGCGTGTAGGCACCGCCGCCAACGAAGAAGACGCGAAACGGCGTGCGCCTTCCGGCATGGATGCGGGCCAGGCTGTCGTGCAACTCGACGTACGGTGACACCAGTCGCTGCGGCTTGTCGCGCAGGTTGATGCCGTGGCCGAGATGATCGAGAATCAGCGCTCGCGCCGGTGCCGCGTGGGCCGCACTGACGTCGACCACACGAATGCAGTAGTAGCTGCTGGCGACGCGGCACGGATCGGTGAAGGCGCTGGTTGACAGCCCGATCGGCACGAACGCGCACACGAAGGCGGCGGCTGCGGCCGTAGGCCCCGCCATCTCCTTGCGACCCTCCACTGCTGCAAGCCGGAACACGACGAGCGACATCAGCGCGTAGAGCCCGGCGACAACCAGCAACGTCCACGTCGTCCCGAACCAGCTGATGAAGACGAACCCCGCGGCCAGCGTGCCGGCAATGCTGCCGACCGCGCCGATCGCATAATAGGCACCGATCGTGCGTCCCGATCGCGTGCGCAGTTCGTCGTCGATGGCAAGCTTGGTCAGCACCGGCGACGGTATGCCAACGAACAGGCTTGGCGGAAAGAACAGCAGCGCGGTGATCGCCAGCACCGTCGTAACGGCCCCGAGCTCGGCACGGATAAGGGCCGGTGCCAGCCAGCGGATCGCGATCAGCGTCGCAGCCGTCGAAATGCCGGCCAGCAAGAGGCTCCACCCGACGCCGCGCAGTGCGTGGCGCGGCGCACGCTCCGCCAGCAGTCCGCCGAGCCAATGGCCAGCCGAAAACCCGGCCAGCACGACCGCGATGATCGCCGTCCACGTATAGAGCGACATGCCCAGATAGGGTGCCACCATGCGCCCGGCTACGATTTCAACGACCAAGCCGCAAGCCGACGACAAGCCAACGATACCGAGCCGCAGTGCATGCTGGTGGCGCATAAAGGTTTGCATCCCCTGAGAGCCGCAATTGTCGTTCGGCAACGGTCGAGAGCGCCGGACACTGTCGAAGAGGCAAAGGCGTCCGGCCGCGCGGGCGGCCTGCGACAATCCCGGCGGTGCATCAGCAGATACCGATCTTGCGCACGAAGCACAAGTAAACTATTTATATATTCGAATATATGAATGTTTAGGAGCACACCATGCTGAAATATCTTTCGCCGGGCGAGTTGCTCAGTGACGCCGTCGGCCTCGGCGATGATGATCACCGCGTCATCTTCCGCATGTTCATCAACACCATGGTGTGGGGCGCGATCGGCGCCGGCGTCATGCTCTGGCTTCTCGTTTAGCGCCTCGTCCTTTCCAAGACCCAACCAATCGCAAGGGAGCAAAGCGATGTTCAAATCCGCCAATGTCGGGGCCATCGATCGTGCATTTCGCATCGTCCTCGGTCTCGCCCTGCTGATCCTGCCCCACACCGCCAGCAGCGCACTGTGGGCCGATCCCATCGTCGGCTACGCCATGAACGCCGTCGGCGTCGTCCTGATCCTGACGGCACTCGTTCGCTTCTGTCCGCTCTATCGCATCGTTGGCGCGAGCACCTGCAGGGCATCGTGAGATGGAAACCACCTTTACGCCATTCGCGTCCTTGGCAGGCGGCATTCTGATTGGCTTGGCGGCGGTCCTGCTGATGCTGACGCTCGGGCGCATTGCCGGCGCGACCGGCATCGTCAGCGGCCTCTTCTTTCCGGCCGACCGGCAGGACTGGTCCTGGCGCGCGGCAATGCTTGCCGGCATGATCTCGGCGCCGGTCTTGATGATGTTCATCACCGGCGAGATGCCGGCCCTCCAGGTTCCGGTATCGTATCCCATGCTCGCGGTCGGCGGCGTGATCGTCGGCATCGGCGTCGTGCTCGGATCAGGCTGCACTTCGGGCCACGGTGTCTGCGGCCTCGCCCGTCTGTCACCGCGCTCGCTCGCCGCGGTTCTCACGTTCATGGCAACGACGGCGCTCACCGTGTTTGTCGTGCGTCACGTTCTCGGAGGCTGACGTCATGCGGCTTGCTGCAACCTATTTGATCGGTCTGCTGTTCGGCATCGGCATTGTTCTGTCCGGCATGGCGAACCCGGCCAAGGTCCTCAACTTCTTCGATGTCTTCGGCGCCTGGGACCCGAGCCTGATGTTCGTGATGGGTGGCGCCGTGGTGACGACCTTAATCGGCTACCGCCTCGTCTTTGCACGTCAGGCGCCCTTGATCGCGCCGCGTTTCATGCTGCCGACAGCCACCGCGATCGACCGACGGCTGCTTTTCGGGGCAGGGCTGTTCGGCATCGGCTGGGGGATCGCTGGCTTCTGCCCGGGCGGGGCCCTGCCGGCCATCGGTACCGGACGCCCCGAAGTGTTCACTTTCGTCGCCGGGCTCGGGATCGGCATCGTCGCGACGCGCCTCGCGCTGGCGCACGGTGCCTCACGGCCCAGGGCTGCAACCGAAGTGCGCAGCTAGACCGAAGACCGCTGTTGATCGAAATCAAGTCAGCGCGGCTGCGAGAGTCATATATTCCGCCTATTGAATATATGACCGGATAGCCTTGGGGGCGTTCTGTGGACTTGTCTTGGCTGGCAGAACAGCTGGGTGACGCCGGCACGGCGACGCTCGGCGGCCTCGTGGTCGGGCTCGCGTTCGGTGTCTTTGCCCAACGCAGCCAGTTCTGCCTGCGCTCGGCGACCATCGAGTTCTGGCGCGGCTCTCTCGGCCCGAAGACGGCGATCTGGCTGTTGACGTTCGCCACCGCGCTGATCGGCACCCAGGTCTTGTTCGCGGCCGAACTTCTCGATCAGTCGACCGTTCGCCAACTGACCACGGTCGGCACACTGTCGGGTGCTGTGCTTGGTGGCTTGATGTTCGGAGCCGGCATGATCCTGGCGCGCGGCTGTGCCAGCCGGCTGCTCGTCCTCTCCGCCACCGGCAATCTGCGCGCGCTGATCACAGGCCTCATTGTCACCCTCGTTGCCCAGGCCTCGTTGCGCGGTGCGCTGTCACCGGTCCGCCTGCATCTTTCCTCCTATTGGCTCGTCGAGCCGGAGACGCGCAACCTGTTGGGGCAGCTGCCGGACTACGCCGGACTGATGCTCGGCATCGCAATCCTCGTCGTCGCGACCGCGCTGGCGTGGCGACAACTCGCACCAGGTCCATGCCTCACGGCGATCGGCGTTGGCGCTGCGGTTGTTGCCGGCTGGTGGTTCAACGCGACCTTGTCGGGCCAGGCCTTCGATATCGTGCCGGTGCAAAGCATCAGTTTCACGGGGCCGTCGACGGACACCTTGATGGCGCTCGTCGATCATCCCGAACCGAAACTGTCGTTTGGTCTCGGCCTGGTGCCGGGTGTCTTCATCGGTTCATTGCTGGCCGCTTCGGTCGCGGGCGAATTCCGCCTGCAGAGCTTTGGCGCGGACGCGCCGATGCCGCGCTACATCCTCGGTGCCTGCCTGATGGGGTTCGGCAGCATGCTGGCGGGTGGTTGCGCGGTTGGTGCCGGCGTTAGCGGCGGCGCCGTGATGGCGCTGACGGCATGGATTGCGCTCACCGCGATGTGGCTCGCCGCCGGCGTCACCGACCTTTTCGTAGATAACCGTGCCGCACTGGCGATGTACGGCAAGGGCGCGTCTTCGGGCAACTGGTGATCGGGTAAATTTCAACTGCTGGAAAAAGGATGAGGAAATGACAGAAGCTGGCTCATTGCGAAAAATGTCACTGGCGTGGCTGACCGTCCTGATGGCATCATTTGCCACAATCGCCATGGCGCAGCCGGTCGACCAGAAGCATTTCATGACGAAGGGTGCCTTCACGGATGTTTTTCAGGACCTCCAGGATGCCATCGTCAATCGCGGCTTGAAGATCGACTACACCGGCCACGTCGACACGATGCTCGAGCGCACCAGCAAGGCCGCCGGCAGCGTCACGGAAGGCGGCGACAAGAGCCCCTACCTGCACGCCAAGTATGTGCAGTTCTGCTCCGCCAAGCTGACGCATCAATCGGTCAGCGCGAGCCCCTACAACCTGGCTATCTGCCCGTACATTCTTTTCATTTTCGAGTCGCGCGCCCAGCCGGGCACGGTCGTCGTGGGCTTTCGCCAACCGCAGGCCGGGCCGTCGAGATTGTCGAAGGCTGCGTTCGTCAAAGTCGGCAAGCTCCTTGAGGCGATTGCAAAGGAAGCCACCTCGCAGTGAGGTGGGTCCATCGGCACAACGATGGGAGCCGTTGCGGTGCGGGCTGCTCGATTGGCGACAACAAACCGTTCAGGAGAACAAGGCGCGTCGCCCCCTTGCTGTCGACGGCGATCGCGCGTAAGACTTCATCACATTCGTTTTCTTGAATGCATAAATTCGATGGGAGTTCGCGCATGTCGTTCGCCAGCCGTTGCAGGACCGGGGTCGTCGCGCCGGTTGCCTTGATGATCGCGTTCGTGTGGTCGGGCGCGGCCATCGCCAGCCAGAAGATCAAGGATCAGTACCCCGGTTCCGTGCTCTACCAGAAACCGGTCGAGGTCATTCCCCACGTCTGGTCGGCGATCGGCGCAACAGCGCCGCCGACCTATGAGAACTCCGGTCACAACAACAACCTGTCCTTCGTCATCACCGGCGACGGTGTGGTCGTCGTCAATGCCGGCGCGACCAATGAACTGGCCCGCGCGCTGCACGTCGAGATCAAGTCGATCACCAAACAGCCCGTCAAGCTGGTGATCAACGAGAACGGCCAGGGCCATGCGATGCTCGGCAATGGCTACTGGGCCGACCAGGGCGTGGCGATTCTGGCGCACAAGGATGCCGCGCATGAGTTCGAGGAACGCGGCGCCGACATCCTCGATCGCATGAAGCAATACAATCGCGACAAGGCCGGTGACAGCCGCGTGCAGTTGCCGACCGAGACGTTCGACGACAAGAAGATCATCAAGATGGGCAGCTTCGAGATCGAGGTGCGCAACCTCGGCCCGGCCCATTCACCCGGCGATATCGTCGTGTGGCTGCCGAAGCAGAAGCTCGTCATCTCCGGCGACATGGCCTTCCACGAGCGCATGCTGCCGATCTTCGACGATACCGGCACGGCCGACTGGCTCGAAAGCTGGAAGAATTTCGAGAAACTCGGCGCGCTCTACGTCATCCCGGGCCACGGCCATCCAACCAACATGGCCCAGGTGCGCCGCTACACGCGCGATTATCTCGTCTACCTGCGCGCCAGGATCAAGGAACACATGGACAAGGGCGGCACCCTCAAGGACGCCTACTATGTCGACCAAACACCCTATGCGCATCTCGATACGTTCAACGAACTGGCCAAGCGCAACGCCGGCCGCGTCTATGAGCAGATGGAGTTCGAGTAAGCCCGGCGCGTGTCACCAGCGCGCCTACTGGACGGCTTCCTTCATCAGCGTGCCGAGCAGCGTTTCGATTGCCGCGAGCGCTTTCTTGGCAGCCGGTTTCTCGCTGGCGAAGGGGCGCCGGTAGCCGATCCGCGCCTTGCCCGGCTCTGACTTGAGCTCGTAGACGAACATCACGTAGGGACACACCGCGAGGTTTTCCGGATCGGCCTCCATGGCGGCTTGCGACAGTTTTGCGGAGCAAAAATTCAGATACCGCGCGTCGAGATAGGGGCTGGTGCCACCGGTCGCCTTGCTGGTGCGCTCGAGCATCTTGCCGACATGGCCTTGCGAGTCGATCACCAGGCCGCGATTGACGATGGCGTTTTCCAGGCCGAACAAGGCCGTCTCGAAATCGCTGCTTGTCGTCTGGACCTTGTAGGCCGCGTTCGAGCCTGCGAAAGCGGCGATCGATTGTGCCATGACAACGGCAAGACAGGCGACGACGATGGCGGGGACTCTGGTCATTCGGTTTCTCCGGCGGTTTGTTCCGCAAGCATTGGAAGGCACGGACCCGACGTCCTTGCGCCAGGTCAATTCATCGGTTGACGAGCGCCCGCAATCCGGCCCACACGGAGCCCTCCATCAGGTAGCTCAGGCCAAGCCAGGCGCCGCACCAGATCGACAGCAGCACGACCGGTGCCGAGATCGCGAGGACGGAGGCGGCCGACACGCCCTGGCCGATCGTGCAGCCACCGGCGTAGACACCGCCGGTGCCCATCAGGAACGCACCGACGATGTGGCGGCGCATTTCGAGTGCATCATCGGCACCTTCCCAGCGAAATTCGCGCAGCACGAGCGCCCCGATAAATGCCCCGACGATGACGCCGAGCGTGCCGCCAATGCCAAAGTTCAGCGTCGCGCTGCTCATCGTCATGAAATAGATGATGGTTTGCCCGAGGGGCACCGAATAGGTGTGCGAGATGAGCGGTTGCGGATCGAACGGGTCAGCGCCCAACCACGCCGTCGCGATCCAGCCGGAGACGACCGCGACGCCGACCATGGCGCCCCAGAACACATGCCTGAAGGAACGCCGAAAGACACCGTTGCTCAGGCTCCAGTACGCGAGGCTGCCCGCGATGGCAAGCGAGAGCAGGAACTGCAATGTCGGCTGCGTCGCGCCGAGATCGCTAAGGGTTCGATACGGCACGCCGTCACCGAGGGCGAGCGGGTCGATCGCGAACACTCGCAAATGCGCGGTTGGCCCGGCAATCGCCATGTAGGCGGAGACACCAAGCACGAGGAAGCCGAACAGGGCGCGCAGATCGCCACCGCCCATGCGCGCCAGCGTGCCATAACCACAGGTGCCGCACAGCGCCATGCCGGCGCCGAACATCAGACCACCGATGATCCACGCGACCGGGTTGAGCGTGAGCTTCTGGTAAAGCGACGGGGAGAAATCGATCAGGCCGAACGCGGCGAGACATCCGACACCGGCGATTGCGACGGCGAGCGCCAGCGCCCACATGCGCAGGCGTCTCAGATCATTGCTGAACAGCGCGTCTTCGATGGCCGAGAGCGTGCAGAAACGGCCGAGCCTGGCAGCGAGACCCAGAATGATCCCGCCCAATCCACCGGCGATCGCCATAACAACCGGGGTCGGCCAATCCTCCATTGCGCTCCTCGCGCTTTATGTGCCTGTTTGCGTGCAATTCTCAGAACTGCGCATGTTATAGAAGCCATGCATGCAGCGGCGCCACTAGACTATCGTTGCTTGCCCTTCGGCCCGCAGAACAGATCATAGACGACCTCCATGATCTTGTGCGCGCGTTCATCGGTAATGCTGTAAAAAATCGTTTTGCCGTCGCGGCGCGCTTCGATCAGGTTGTCGGCGCGCAGGCGGGCCAGTTGCTGCGAAACCGCCGATTGCCGCATCGAGAGGATCTCCTCGAGCTCCGTCACCGATTTCTCGCCATGCGCGAGATAGCACAGGATCATCAGCCGTCCTTCATGACTGAGCGCCTTGAGCATGGCGGTCGCTTCCCGCGCATTTTCGCCCATCGCATCGAGATGGTCGTCATCTTCGAAAATTGTCTGGTCTGGAATGGGCAAGGCGGTTTTCTTTTCAGTTCACGGTTGCGTTGTCTTTGCCGGGCGCGGGCAGGCGTTCGAGCAGTTTGCCAAGCAAGCCCCAGAAAAAGTCCTCTCCCGGATAGCCGCGAATGCGGCCCATGTCACGACCGTTTTCGATCAGCACGAAGGTAGGGGTATAGCGGCCTTTTACCAGGAACTTCAACTCGGCTGGCAATGGCTTATGGATATCGAGGCGGCGCAAGGGCGCGCGTTTGCCCTCCGGTGTCTTGTGATAGACGACGCCGACCTCCTCATTCCATCGCTCGCACCACTCGCAGCCATGCTCTTCAAGCATGATCAGTTCGGCCGCTGCGGCGGGAGCTGCGATCCACCCGCAAACCATGCCGCACGCGATGGCTGCCTGAAAAAACCGCCAGAGACGCAGGGGCATATCAACGATCTCCGCTGTCTTTCGTGTTGCGATGGTTCGGCTGCCGGGATTTGGCGCCGCCGACGCTTTGTACTTGTGATCCTAACACATCACAAGATATGAATATATAGAATCCTTGCCGTCACTGCGCCGCCACCGGGAACACCATGGACTTCAACGTCTCCATCGCAGGCGCCTTTGTCGCCGGCCTTTTGTCCTTCCTGTCGCCGTGCGTGCTGCCGCTGGTGCCGCCGTATCTGTGTTTTCTCGCCGGCGTGTCTTTCGAGGAGTTTTCCAGGGAGGACAACAGCGTCACGGCGTCCGTGTTTCGCACTGCGTTGGCCTTCGTGGCGGGCTTCACCACGGTGTTCGTGATGCTCGGCGCGACGGCCAGCGTCGTCGGCCAGGCGCTGACCCGTCATCTCGACACGCTGGCGATCGTCGCCGGCGCGATGATTGTTCTGATGGGGCTGCATTTCCTCGGGCTGTTGCGGTTTTCCTGGCTGCTCGCGACCAAGCGCATCGACGTCGAGCGTAAGCCGCCGGGTATGCTCGGTGGCTATCTGGTCGGCCTGGCTTTCGCGTTCGGCTGGACGCCGTGTGTCGGCCCGGTCCTGGCGGCGATCCTCTTCCTGGCGGCGAGCAACGATACGGCCTGGCAGGGGATCAGCCTGCTTTTCGCCTATTCGCTCGGCATCGGCCTGCCGTTCCTGGCCGCGGCACTGTTCGCGAAGCCGTTCCTCGGCATGATGGGGCGTGCCAAGCGACACATGCACACGATCGAAAAAGCAATGGGCGGCATGCTCGTCGTCACGGGCGTTTTGTTCATGACCGGGCAGATGTCCACCATGGCCTTCTGGTTGCTCGAATTTTTCCCCGCGTTGGGAACCATTGGTTGATCGGATCGGCAAACGAAACAGAGGAGTTACAAAGATGCGCCCATTCATCGGGATGCTCATCGCGGCTTTCGCTCTGGCAGGCGTCGCCAACGCCAAGGTCGGCGATGACGGACTGCACAAGCAGCCCTGGTTTTCGATAACCTTCAAGGATGTCGCCGAAGACATCGCGGCGGCCAAGGCGGATGGCAAGCGCCTTGCGATCATCATCGAACAGCGTGGCTGCATCTACTGCAAGAAGCTGCACGAGACCGTGTTCTCGGATGCAAAGATCGCCAAGTACATCGCCGACAATTTTGTGGTGGTGCAATACAACATGTTCGGCGACGAAGAGGTGATCGACACCGACGGGGCAACGCTGACGGAGAAAACGGCGGTGCGCAAATGGGGGCTGGCCTTCACGCCGACCATCCTGTTCCTGCCGGAAGCGGCGCCGCAAGGCAAAACCGCGAAACAGGCCGCGGTCATGATCATGCCGGGCGCGTTCGGGCGCTATACCACGCTGCACATGTTCCAATGGGTCCGGGAGAAGGGCTATCTCAAGGACGAGCCGTTCCAGAAATACCATGCCCGCAAGCTGTCTGAGGCGAAGGGGACGGCCAAGTAGGCCGGTGCTCGACGCGATGCCCAAGGACATGTTGCAGCGCAACATATTCATTTATTCGAATTTGTGTTTGCGTGCGCCGCGCAATTCGATGTAGGTTGGCGCCCAACAAGCGGAAATGAACCGCGCGACATCACTCGATCGGGGAGGATGAACTTGGCTTTTCCAATGAACAAAGTGGGTGCGGCTGTCGTCGCCGGATGTGCATCGCTGGTGCTCGTCACTGCAAGTGCCTCGGCCGATGTCGTCAAACCGGCCGCCGTCAAGATCAAGGAAGGCGAACTCGCCCAATCCCTGACCGGCAAGAAGGGCGATCCGGTTGCCGGCAAGAAAACCTTTGTCGGGCGCAAGCTGGGCAACTGCCTTGCCTGCCATGTCAACAAGGACACTTCGGATCAGCAGTTCCACGGCGAGGTCGGCCCGCCGCTCGACGGTGTCGCCGAGCGTCACGAACCGGCGGCCCTGCGTGCCATCATCGTCGACTCGAAAGCCGTGTTCGGCGATCAAACGCTGATGCCCGCCTTCTACCGTGAAGCCGGCCTCAACCGTGTCCACAAGAAATTCAAAGGCAAGACCATTCTGTCAGCCCAGCAGGTCGAGGACGTGCTGGCCTATCTGCTGACACTGAAGGAATAGCGGCGTCGATCGAGCACGAGGCGCGCGACGGGAAGCGGCCTCGCCGATCTCAAAGCAATCGATATTCAAGGAGCAACGAAACCATGAAACTGACCAAGCGAGAGTTCTTCGCAGTTGGTGGCGGCGCGGCCGCATTCGTCGCGTTCGGCGGCGTATCGCTCGAAGCACTGGCGGCGGGCGACGAAGTCAAGAAGTCAATCGCAGACTTCGCCGGCGGCAAGACACCCGCGAGCGGCAAGGTCTCCCTGACCACGCCTGAAATCGCCGAGAACGGCAACACCGTGCCGATCACGTTCGACGTCGAAAGCCCGATGTCGAAGGACAACTACGTGGCATCCGTGATGCTGCTCGCGGCCGGTAACCCGAACCCGGGCGTCGCGACCTTTCACTTTTCCCCGATGAGCGGTGAAGCCTCGGCGACGACGCGCATCCGCCTGGCCAAGACGCAGGACGTCATCGCGGTGGCCAAGATGAGTGACGGTTCGGTCTTCATCGACAAGAAACTGGTCAAGGTCACGATTGGCGGTTGCGGCGGGTAATCGAACCCGGACGTACGCCTCAACCGATTGAACGAACACGCATCTAGGATCCAAGACAATGGCAAGACCTCGCGTAAAAGTGCCGAAGACCGCTTCCAAAGACGAAGTCATCACCATCAAGACGCTGATCAGTCACAAAATGGAAACCGGTCAGCGCAAGGACAAGAAAACCGGCAAGATCATCCCGCGCAAGATCATCAACAAGTTCACCGCCAAGTTCAACGGCACGCAGGTGTTCTCGGTTGACATCCTGCCGGCGGTTTCCGCCAACCCGTTCCTGCAGTTCAACGTCAAAGTGCCGGAGAGCGGCGAGTTCGAATTCATCTGGCTGGATGATGACGGCAAGACCTACTCAACCAAGAAAAAGATCACCGTCAGCTAACGTGTCGTCGACGGATCGATCCGAGTGGCCCGCGCGGCGAGGGAGGAAACAACGAACATGTCGAATATCAAAAAAGCGTTGAGCGTCGGGATTGGTGCCACGGTGGCCGTCGGTCTGACCTATTCCGTCGTGATCGCGGAGCCCAACGACAACGAGTTGGTCGTCGAGGGCAAGAAGCTGGCGACGAAGGTCAAAGCACCAAAGGGCAGCCCTTTTGACGAGCTTTACTCTGGCTGGAGGTTCCGCAGCAAGGAAACTCAGAAACTGCAGGCCGACGACTTCGAGAACCCGGGCTTCCCGCTCGTCGATCTTGGCACCGAGCTGTGGCAGAAGGTCGAAGGCGATGCTGGCAAATCGTGCGCCAGCTGCCACAACGATGCATCGGATGCGATGAAAGGCGTGCGCGCCGCGATGCCCAAGATGCACAAGGAGATCGGCAAGATCCAGGCGCTGCAGCAGCACGTCAACTACTGCCGCACCGACCGCATGAAGGCCAAGGCCTGGAAGTGGGAATCGAACCAGATGCTCGGCATGGCGGCTTACATCGGCCTGCAATCGCGCGGCATGCCGGTCAACGTCAAAACTGACGGTGACGCGAAAGCGTTCCACGACAAAGGCAAGAAGATCTACTACACCCGCGTCGGCCAGCTCGACATGTCGTGTGCCGGCTGTCACGAGGACAACAACGGCAAGATGATCCGCGCTGACCACTTGAGCCAAGGCCAGATCAACGGCTTTCCGACCTATCGCTTCAAGTGGCAGAAAATGGGCTCGATCCATCGCCGCTTCAAAGGCTGCATGAAGAACATTCGCGCCAAGCCGTACAAGGTCGGCAGCGACGAGTTCGTTGCGCTCGAGCTTTATGTCGCCTCGCGCGGCAAGGGTCTTTCCGTCGAAACGCCGGCCGTCCGCAACTAATTCGGATCAGCTCACGAGGCCGGCTTTGGGACAACGCCCGAGGCCGGCCTTTTTTTGGCAAGATTCCGGATTTCCCGGCGAAACCGTCGATGAAATCCGACACGTTCAGTGGCAATGAGAGGACCGCCTCATGGTATCCCGTCGCGAGTTTCTTCAGGCCGCCGTGGCAACAGGCGTTGTCACCGGAACCGCCGGCACCGGTGCCTGGTCGGCGCTGGCGGCCAAGCAGCAACTGATGAGCGAAGCGGACCTGCTCAGCTTTCCGAGCTTCGGCAATGTCAGCCTGGTCCACCTCACCGACATCCATGCCCAGTTGCTGCCGATCTACTTCCGCGAACCGTCTATCAATCTCGGCGTCGGCGAGGTCAAGGGCAAGCCACCGCATCTCTCCGGCAAGGATTTCCTCGCGCGCTACAAGATCAAGCCGAACTCGCCGCGTGCCTATGCACTGTCGTCCGAGGACTACACTGCGCTGGCAAAATCCTACGGCCGCATGGGCGGCATCGATCGCATCGCGACGGTACTGAAAGCAATCCGCGCCGAGCGTGCCGACAATATGCTGTTCCTCGATGGCGGCGACACCTGGCAGGGCAGCTACACCTCCTTGAAGACGCGCGGCCAGGACATGGTCGATGTCATGAACAGCCTAGAGCCCGATGCCATGACCGCGCACTGGGAGTTCACCTATGGCGCCGAACGCGTCAAGGAGATCGTCGATAACCTGCCGTTCGCCTTTCTCGGCGGCAACATCTTCGACAACGAGTGGGACGAGCCGGCCTACGACGCGATGAAGTTCTTCGATCGCGGTGGCGTCAAGGTCGCCGTCATCGGCCAGGCGTTCCCGTATATGCCGATTGCCAACCCGCGCTGGATGTTCCCGAAACTGTCGTTCGGCATCCGCGAAGAACAGGTCCAAAAGCACGTCAAGGATGCCCGTGCGAAAGGTGCGCAACTCGTCGTCCTGCTGTCGCACAACGGCTTTGACGTCGACCGCAAGATGGCGAGCCGGGTCAAGGGCATCGATGTCATCCTCGCCGGCCACACCCACGACGCACTGCCGGAACCGGTGGTCATCGGCAAGACGCTCGTCGTTGCCAGTGGCTCGCACGGGAAATTCCTCAGCCGCCTCGACCTCGACGTACAGGGCGGTGAGGTCAAAGGTTATAAGTTCAAGCTCATTCCGATCTTCTCCGATGTCATTTCTTCGGACGCGGACACGGCGGCGCTGGTCAAGAAGGTGCGTGCGCCCTATGAGGCTGAACTCAAGAAAGTCGTCGGCAAGACCGACTCGCTGCTCTATCGCCGCGGCAATTTCAACGGCACCTTCGACGATCTGATCTGCGAGGCGTTGCTCTCGGAGCGCGAAGCCGACGTCGCGCTGTCGCCCGGCTTCCGCTGGGGCACGACCGTTCTGCCGGGCGGTGACATCACCGTCGAAGATGTCTTCAACGCGACCGGCATGACCTACCCGAATGCCTACCGCCTGGAAATGACCGGCCAGCGTTTGAAGGAAGTGCTCGAGGATGTCGCCGACAACCTCTTCAACACGGACCCCTACTACCAGCAAGGCGGCGACATGGTGCGCGTTGGCGGCATGGGCTATCGCATCAACATCGGCGCAAAGATGGGCAGCCGCATCTCGGACATGACGATCCTGAAGACCGGCACCCCTGTCGATCCGGCCAAGACCTACATCGTCGCCGGCTGGGCCTCCGTCAACGAAGGCACCAAGGGCCCGCCGATCTGGGACGTAGTGATGAACCATGTCCGCAAGGTCGGCACCGTCAAGCTGCAGCCGAACCGATCTGTCATCGTCGACGGCGTCTGAACGTTCACGAACATTGTAGCAGGTGCCTCAATCTAACGATTGCATTTTCATATTCATATATTAGAATGTGATGGTGAACTGCATATCGAATTCCACATACCCGGGAGTGGTGCTGTGACGAAGATGATCCAACAACCTGCGAACGGCACGGTTGCCTCGCGTCGCTCCTTCCTCAAAGGCGGCCTCGCAGCCGGTGGGGCCATCGCGGCGGGCGCGGCCGGTGCCCGCGCCGCGACGCCCGACAAGGCCATCACGGAAGTCCAGGAGTGGGCGCAGTTGCTCGGTGAGGGTGTCGATGCGCGCCCCTACGGCACACCGTCACCGTTCGAGAAGGACGTCGTGCGCCGCAACGTCGCCTGGCTCACGGCGTCACCTGAATCATCCGTCAACTTCACGCCGCTGCATGAACTCGATGGCATCATCACGCCGAACGGGCTGTGCTTCGAGCGCCACCACTCGGGCATCGCCGAGGTCGATCCGGCCAAGCACCGCCTGATGATCAACGGTCTGGTCGACAAGCCGCTCGTCTTCACGATGGATGATCTGCGCCGCTTCCCGCGCACCAACAAGGTGTTCTTCCTCGAGTGCGCCGCCAACTCCGGCATGGAATGGCGCGGCGCCCAGCTCAACGGCTGCCAGTTCACGCACGGCATGGTGCACAACGTCATGTACACCGGTGTGCCCCTCAAACTGCTGCTCGAGGAGGCTGGCCTCAAGACCAACGCCAAATGGCTGATGCCGGAAGGCGCCGATGCATCCGCGATGAACCGCTCGGTGCCGCTGTTCAAGGGATTGGAAGACTGTCTCGTCGCGTTTGCCATGAACGGCGAGGCGCTGCGCCCCGAGCAGGGCTATCCCCTGCGCCTCGTGGTGCCGGGCTGGGAAGGCAACATGTGGGTCAAGTGGCTGCGGCGCATCGAGGTCGGCGATCAGCCCTGGCATGCGCGTGAAGAGACCTCAAAATACACCGACCTCATGGAGAACGGCAAGGCGCGTCGCTTCACCTGGGAGATGGACTGCAAGTCGGTGATCACAAATCCATCACCGCAGGCGCCGTTCGCGCACAAGAAGGGCCAGACGGTTGTCACGGGTGTGGCCTGGTCCGGCCGCGGCACGATCAAGCGCGTCGACGTTACCATAGACGGCGGCAAGAACTGGCACACCGCGCGCCTCGACGGCCCGAGCCTCGATAAATCGCTGCATCGCTTCTATTTCGATTTCGACTGGAACGGCAAGCCGCTGCTGCTGCAGTCGCGCGCGATCGATTCGACCGGCTATGTGCAGCCGACCAAGGATGAACTGCGCAAGGTGCGCGGCACCAATTCGATCTACCACAACAACGGCATCCAGACCTGGCATGTCCGCGAGAACGGAGCGGTTGAAAATGTCGAAATCTCTTAAGACGGCTCTTGCTGTCGCGGTGCTCGTTTCGATCTCCGCGATCGGCACGCCGCTTGTCGCCAAATCAGGCAAATTCAATCTCGGCCGTCAGGCACTGCCGGCCGAGATCGCCGCCTGGGATATCGACGTGCGCCCCGACGGCCAGGGTCTGCCCAAAGGCCAGGGCAAAGTCTCCGACGGCGAAACCATCTACAACGAGCAGTGTGCGGCCTGCCACGGTGACTTCGGCGAGGGCATCGACCGCTGGCCGGTGCTTGTCGGCGGCAAGGATTCGCTCGACGGCGATGACCCGGTGAAGACGGTCGGCTCGTACTGGCCCTATGCCTCGACGATTTTCGACTATGTCCGTCGCACCATGCCGTTTGGCAATGCGCAATCCCTGTCGGCGAACGACACCTACGCTTTGACCGCTTACCTGCTCTACATGAACGAGATTGTCGATGACGAGGCGTTCGTTCTGTCGGACAAGAATTTCACGAAGATCCGATTGCCGAACGAGAAGAATTTTACCAAGGACGTCCGGCCCGATACGCCGCTCGCCTCGAAACGGGCGCCGTGCATGAAGAACTGCAAGACGGAAGTCAAGATTACCGGCCGTGCCCGCGTTCTCGACGTCACGCCGGAGGAAGCCAAGAAAGACTAGCAACTGTGATGCCGAGGCGCGAAGATGATGCTCGACGTTACGCCCTTGACGCGATTGGACAAGCCGTGAGGTCGTTGAGGGTATCTTTTGTCGGGGCATGACCAGGAAGGAAAGGGCAGCGCGTTGGCAACAAACATCAAACGGCTCGTTCTGATTCTTGCGTTGCTGCTTGCGACACACGCCTCGACGTCTGCCGCCGATCGCGAACTCGGCGAATACCTGTCGAGCCAGTGCACCACATGTCACCAGCTGTCCGGCAAATCGAACGGCATTCCATCCATCGTCGGTTGGGACACCGCGTCGTTCATCGCGGTGATGCAGTCCTACAAGAAGCGCGAGCGTGACAACAAGGCGATGCAGAACATCGCCAGCACGTTCAGCGATGACGATATCGCAGCGCTTGCGGCCTACTTTGCAACGATCAAACCCAAGCATGAATAATCGGCACAACGTGCAAGCATTTGGAGGAAACAAATGACAACGATTTCACGCAGGCGATTTTCGCAACTTCTCGGCGGTGGCGTTGCGGCCACGGCCATCGGCACGCCGTTCATTGCGCGCGCGGCCCAACCGAAGGTGGTCGTCATCGGCGGCGGCGCCGGTGGCGGCACGGCGGCGCGCTACATCGCCAAGGACTCCAAGGGCGCCATCAGCGTCACCCTCATCGAGCCGTCGAAGACCTACTACACCTGCTTCTTCTCGAACCTCTATCTCGGCGGTTTCCGCGACTACGCCTCGATTGGCCACACCTACGAGAACATGGCCGCGCAAGGCGTCGGCGTCGTGCATGACTGGGCGGAGAACATCGATCGTGACAAGAAGCTGGTGCATCTCGCCTCCGGCGCCAAGGTGCCCTACGACCGCCTCGTCGTGTCGCCCGGCATCGACATGAAGTACGACTCGATCCCGGGCTATTCGGTCGAAGCCTCCGCCAAGATGCCGCACGCCTGGAAGTCGGGCACGCAGGTCCAGGTTCTCAAGGCGATGGTCGAGAACATGAAGGAAGGCGGCACCTTCGTCATGGTCCCGCCGCCCAATCCGTTCCGCTGCCCGCCGGGGCCCTATGAGCGCATCTCGATGGTCGCGCACCTGCTCAAGCAGAAAAACCCGAAGGCGAAAATCATCGTGCTCGACCCGAAGGAGAAATTCTCCAAGCAGGCGCTCTTCCAGGAAGGCTGGCAGAACCACTACGCCGACATGATCGAATGGCTGCCCGCCTCGATCACCGGCGGCGTCAAGTCGGTCGATGCCGGCACCATGACCATCAAGACCGACGAGGACTTCAAGGCGGATGCCGCCTCGGTCGTGCCCGCGCAGATGGCCGGCCGTATCGCCCAGAAAGCCGGCCTCACCAACGACAGCGGCTGGTGCCCGATCATCCCGAAGACGATGCAGTCGACGAAGGATGAAAACATCCACGTGCTCGGCGATGCCTCGGTCGCCTCGGCGATGCCGAAGTCGGGTTTTTCCGCCAACAGTCAGGCCAAGGTCGCGGCCATGGCCGTGCGCGGCGCGCTGACCGGGTCGAGGGTGTTCGAGCCGCGCTTCGCCAACACCTGCTGGAGCCTGATCGCGCCGGAAGACGGCGTCAAGGTCGGTGCCGCCTACAAGGCCGGCGACAAGAAGATCGAGGTGGTCAGCAAGTTCATCTCGAAGACCGGCGAAGACGAAGACGTGCGCGAGCAGACCTACGAAGAATCGGTCGGCTGGTACGACGGCATCACCAAGGACATCTTCGGCTAGCGGGCCGCTGCCATCGTCCAGGTCGTGTTGCTGAGTGCTGCAAGCAGTACGATTCGGGCCCCTTGAGTGGCGTATTAGGCAGGTATTGAGCCTGTTGTATGGGCGCTCACAGCACCACCACGTTGCTCAGTGGCAGGGCGGTGCCACAACTAGAAGTGTCATCCCGGGGCTTGTCCCCGGGACCCATTTCTCGGCTTGGACAGACCTTCAAGGTTTTGTCCGCATGCGCGGCCAGGCCGCATCAACACGGCAAGGTCACACTCGTTGCACGATGGATCCCGGGGACATGCCCCGGGATGACTCAGCACTGTTCAGCGCTACCCCACTACCCTCGTGTGCTGCGCCCCTGAAATACTCATCGTTCGTGCACCATGCGCACGCATCAAAGAGGTAAGCGAGATGATCGACCGTCGAACCGTTTTGTCGGGCAGCGCCGCCGTCGCCGTAACCGCAACACTGGGAATGGGCGGGGCAAGGGCTGCGCGGCGCAGGTTTATACAAGTCGGTGACATCAAGATAACCCCGTTCAGCGATGGTCATCTCAATCTGCCGGCCAGGATGCTGGCGCCGGGCGTTGATGATGCGGCGCGCACCGCTGCGCTCAAGGCAGCCGGCCAGAAAGGCACGACCATCGTTTCGCCCTTGAACGTCACGCTGATCGAAACGCCGAGCGAAAAAATCCTGATCGACGTCGGCTCCGGCCCGCGCTTCATGGCCACCGCCGGCAAGCTCACCGAGGGGCTCGAAGCGGCCGGTGTCGATCCCGAGAAAATCACCAAGGTCATCTACACGCACGCGCACCCCGACCACCTCTGGGGCACCGTCAACGATTTTGACGAACTGAGCTTCCCCAACGC
>JBPCVZ010000499.1:0-15998 GCA_051010015.1 Hyphomicrobiaceae bacterium | reverse complement strand
ATTTGGTCATCGGCACGTTGAGGTGGGATGCAATAGCCTCCGCCAAAGGCCGGTTGCCGTTTCCAGAGACAAGCTTGATACGCAGCGGACGTTTGTCGGCGTTCGCTTGCGGAGGGTTCGTCTTCATAGTGTCTTGCCCTCGAAGATTGTCCAACGTGGTCCGCATTTGGTCAGACGCGCGTCGCCCCATGCCGGAACACGGGACACGAAACGATCGACGCGCCCGCTCTCGCCCCAGTGTCCGAGGATCAATTCAGCCGCGCGGCCTTCTAACAACTGAGCCCGGCCGTGTAAACACGGGCCGAGCTCTGATTGTGTCAAACTCATGTCGCGAAACGCGCACGTTCTCGACCACGCGACACTCAGCGCACTGCGGTGCGCTTCGGCAACAATTTCAAGATGCCCTGCGTCGCGGCCGTTGCCGCAGCACTCGCTGTCGAGCCCCATTGACCATCAAGCGAACCGCCCGGGATCTTGTTTTCTTGCGATACGGTGCCGAGACTGACGCCCTTCGGGTCTTTGACCACCCAGTCGATTCGAATCGGTTGCTGGCCATCCTTGGCAGCACCGATCTTGACTCGCCCTTCGACCCGATACGCCGGCGTGCCCGGAGGTGACGGCTTGATGCCGTTGCGCAGCAACTCGTTTCGCAGCGCACTCGCCAATGATCGCGAGCCATCGCCCGGTGCACCGACGACCTGTGGCACCAGTGCGGTGACCGGTCCTGCCTTGCGAATGCTGCCGGTCGTGGCCGCCGCCGTTCGTTGCGGTGCGACCGGTGTCGGCTGCAAGCCCGAACGGGCCCCGCCTGCCGCACTGGTTGCGGCCGCAACTTTCGTTGACGCCGTCGTCGTCGCTCCAGCCACCTTCTTCGTCGGCGGCTGAAGCGGTTTCTGTGCCACCGGCACGGCCTGAGCAGTCGGCTTCGACGTTTGCGGCATCCAGGTGTTAAGCTGCTGACCGGTCTTGGCGGCGATCACCTGGATCAGCTGCGGTGAGACGGACGCCCAAGGATCTCCGGCGCCGGCGCCTTTGACAACTTCTTCACCCGTGATGCGGTGAACGCGCGCGCCGGTCGGATTGGTCACATCCCAGATATAGGACACCTTCGTGCCAGTCGATTCTCGAGCCGCTACGATGTAGCCTCGCAGCGTGTAGTCGACTTGCTCGCCGGCAGCCTTGGCGACCCCGATTTTATTCTTCGCCGACTCCGCCGAGAGTTGAGCGACGAGCTGTTTGGCGATCGGATCAGGCGCGCCGATAACCGGCGCGATCGCAATCTTACCGCGCGATGCTTGCACCGGTGGCGTAAGCGCCGTCCCCGTCGTCTGCGTGCTCGCGTTACCGCCCTGCAGCAGATTGCCTATGTTGCCGCCACCGCCTGAGCAGCCGGCAAGGCCACTCGCGACTAAAACTGTCAACGCTGCGATTGTGCCCCGCATGCCTACGTGCATTGCCGCAGCTGCATTGATGGTCGTCACGATAGACGTCCCCCTCTCAATGTCCCGCTGTTTTCCGGCGGCCGTCGTACAAACTTTGCGGCCATGCGTTGTGCACCGGTACTCTTTCGCGCCCGTGGTATCGCCTCGGAATGACAGCGTCTAGCCGTAAAAACTCGTTTCGCCCAAAACAAGCTCCATCATACGGACCATAACCCGGCATTTCTGTGGATTAAACACTTAAGTCACGACAATGGCAGCTATTTGGCGGCCGTAATCGCACTCATTCCTATGTGTTTTTCGCCGAAAGCTGAAAAAAAGCGATTCGTTGGCATACGTGCAGTAGCCCAGGTCTTCGACCCGCCCCAGGCCCAGTTGCTCAAGGGTCTGGCGGCAATACCCGGGCAAATCGAAGTGATCCCGTTTGCGGCCCGGTGGAATGACAAAGAACTGCGCATTGCCCGGCGCCTGCTCGAGGAACTGCGCCTTGAACTCGGGGCCGACTTCGTAGGCATCCTGATGGATCGTCGGTCCGATCGCAGCCCGGATCCGGGCCCGTTGCGCGCCCAGTTGCTCCATTGCCGTGACCGCGCTGGCGAGAACACCGCTCACCGCGCCGCGCCAGCCGGCATGCGCGGCGGCCACGACCTTGGCCTCCTCGTCAGCAAAAAGCACCGGCGTGCAATCCGCCGTCAATGCACCGATCGCGAGGCCCGGGCGGTTCGTCACCAGCGCATCGGCCTTCGGCGCCGCTTCAGGGCCGAACGGCGCATCGACAATCACGGCTTCGGCGCTATGCACCTGATAGTTCGTCACGATATCCGGATAGGCCTGTCCATCGATGCGGGCACCGAGATGGGCGGCGATCCGGCGGCGGTTTTCGGCGACGTCATCGCGCTTGTCGTTGGAGCCGAAGCCGACGTTGAGGGAATCGTAGTCGCCGACCGAGACGCCGCCCTCACGCGTGAAGAAACCGTGACGCACGCCGTTGAGTCCTGTGAACGTGTCTGCCTTCAAGACCGTGCCGTTGATCACTTGAGAATTCCCATGTCAACCGAGTGAACCATGCACAAGCTATCTCAGAGGGGGGCCGCTGCGAAGCCTGGCAGCGCATCGAGTGTTGTCGAGCGCACGGCAATGGCATGGAAACGGGTGCCCATGCCGGGCGCGGCCATGAGCCGGAAAACCGCGCTTTCAATCTCGTTGGCACGCGCCGGGTTGGCGGCCATCAGTTTCGAGGCCCGTTCGGCAATGCCGAGTTGGCCAAGGTATTCAGCCTGCGTGACCGGCCCATCGACGGCAAGCCCCGTCGCCTCGATGGCGCGTTGGAAGGCCGCAAAATCCACCGCCAGGGAGAGATCGGCTTCGCCGGGCGAACACAGCGGATGCTCCGGCTGGTGACCACGCACCGCCTGCAGCGTGTCGCCCCAGGTCGTCATCACATGGCCGTAGTCAATGAACAGCGCGGCTAGCGGCGCAGCGGCGCCCTGCACCGAGAGCGCCTGCGTCAGTTCGGTCGTATCGACCCAACTGAGAACGGCCTCCGGGTCCGGCGCCGGAGGAACGGCCGGATCGTCGAGAAATGGCGGCTCGGCACTTCGGGAGATAAAGTCGAGCTGCCCCTTTGCATCGACCCCGACACGAATTTCCTGCCACGCCCCACCGCGATCACATCGCCATTGCGTGCCGGGCATCGTATCGAGAAACTCGTTGGCAATGATGATCGTTGGTCTGGCAGCGAGGTCGGGCCAGGCATCGTGCCATGTCGCTGCATGGCCCATTCCGGAGGCCTCGAGCTTTTCTGCCTGCAACCGGCGAAACGTCGGGTTGATCTCACAAAGATGCAGATCAGCGGCTTGCAGGAAGCCCGGCAGGACACGTCCCGCACGCAGCGCATCAGACATCAGTTCACCGCGGCCGGGGCCGAATTCTACGAGGTTGACCTGCGCCGGTGCGCCCATTTGCTGCCACACGACGGCTGCCCACAACCCGATCAGTTCGCCAAATGCCTGACTGATCTCCGGCGCCGTCGTGAAATCCCCGTCGCGCCCGATGCCCGACCGCGTCGTGTAGTAGCCGTGCTGCGGATCACTCAGGCAGCGCCGTATATAAGTGTCGACACCGATCGGGCCACTGGTCGCGATCTCGCGCGCAAGTTGCCCGGCAAGCGGCGTCTGGCGCCGGCTGTCACCGGGCCCGGTCACGCGATGGCGGCCCGTTGCGCGCCGGCCGAGCGCACGAACCAGATGCCAAGCAGGATCATCGGCACGGAATAGACGATGCCCGGCGTCAGGCCGTAGACCGAGAAGGCGTGACCCGGATCGAACTGCCGGAACAGTTCACTGAACGAGCGTGCGCAACCATAGCCGATCAGAAAGACGCCAGTGGCCAGCCCCGGCGATTGCAGCGCGCCCTTCGAATGCGTCAGGACCCGTATCACGAGAAACAGCACGAGCCCCTCGAGAGCTGCTTCATAGAGCTGACTGGGATGGCGCGGCGTTGGCTCGATGGCCGGATATTCGAGCTTGGCCGCCGGAAACACCATGCCCCAGGGCATATCGGTCGGGCGCCCGAACAGCTCGCCGTTGATGAAATTGGCAAGACGGCCAAAGATCAGCCCCAATGGCACCGCCGCGGCACAGACATCCATGGCACTGCGCGCGCTCACCCGGTTGCGCCAGGCAAACAGGACGATGGCCATGCCACAACCGAGCAGGGCGCCGTGGAAGGCCATGCCACCTTTCCAGACAGCGGGGATCTCGAGTGGATTGGCGAGGTAGTATTGCGGCTCATAGAGAAAGACGAAGCCCAGCCGCCCTCCGACGACGACACCGACCGTCATGAACAGCAGCAGGTCATCGACCTTGTCGGCGCCGAACGGGGGCCGACCGAACGGCCACAGCGCCGGCGTACTGACCAGTCGGCGTATATAAAGCCAGCCAAGCAGCAGGCCGGCCATGTAGGCAAGGCCGTACCATTTGATCTCCAGCGAGAAGATCGAAAGCGCGACGGGGTCGAATTCGGGATAGGGCAGTGCAAGCATGACTGGTTTTCCTGTCGAGGCTTCATACATGTAGTGCATCAATGGCGCGCACCAGTTCGTCAAGGTGCGCGCGCAAAATGCAGCACGCCGGCATCCGTAGATGTGTCATAGGTATGCATAAAGGGTCGCCGCGGGCCGCAAGGAGATAGGAAGCATGACGCAGACAAGTAACCGGTTGTTCGATGAATTAGCCAAAGTCATGACCGATGCTGCCGGCGCGGCACAGGGCGTGCGGCGCGAAGTCGAGGCGCTGGTGCGTGGTCAGGCCGATCGTGTGATGGCCGAGATGGACGTCGTGCGCCGCGAAGACTTCGAGGCCGTCAAGGAGATGGCGCAAAAGGCCCGCGAGGAAAATGAGGCGCTGGCCGAACGGCTCGCTCAGCTTGAAGCCCGGCTCGACGCGACCAACAAGAGCTAGAGCCGCGACGTGACGGAACCAAGTCGGCGCGCGCGGCCGGCTGCGCACCCGCGCTTGTCATCCCGCCTTGTCCACCGCGTGCCCGCCAACCGCGCCGGGCGCCGCTCGTGACGAATCCGTGACGCTACAACCCGTTGGAATCACATGTTTTGATGTCAATTGCTCGCGATTGCAGCTGCTTTCATCCACATATTCGCCCCCACCCTCTCCACAGCTTGTCCTTCTCGCCCTCTTTTTTGTTGCGCCCGACTGATTCATTCCGCTTTCGCGGTGGACAATGAGGCTGCTTGGTTGCGACTGGATCGGCCATCTGGTTTCGTTCGTTCGACGCCGCAGGGTGATTTGCCCTGACCAAAACGTGTTCGCGGGGGGTGGACCGACTGGACGGCGATAGCGATTGGCGCCACGATGAATGATTGATTTCGGCGCCATCGCTTAAATGCATTGGAAAGGGCTGCAATGGGAATGGCTGCACACGGATGCGAACAGATGGCTAATCCAGTCGATCTCGTCGAGCAGATAGCTCATCGGAACGACTGGGGCTTTGAGCGCACCAGCGAAGACGAACTGACTCTGATCGTCGGCGGCACGTGGACGGATTACCACGTCTCACTGAACTGGCGCGCCGATCTCGAGGCGCTGCACTTGGCATGTGCCTTCGATTTCAAGGTGCCGGACCAGAAAGTTGGCGAAGTCTACCGCCTGATTGGCCAGATCAACGAGCAGCTCTGGATCGGGCATTTCGATCTATGGACGCAGGAAGGCCTGATCATGTTCCGACACGGCATGCCGCTGCATGGCACGCTCGCCACGGTCGCCCAGTGCGAAGCGCTGATGAAGGCCGCGCTGGAATCATGCGAAAAATACTATCAGGCATTCCAATTCGTCGTCTGGGCCGGCAAGCCAAGCCGCGAAGCCTTGATCTCGACGATGTTCGAAACAGAAGGCCAAGCCTAACCCAATCGCATCCGCTACCGCAAAATCACAGCGACTGATTTGTTCCTGTCACAAGATGCATTAAAGATAGTCGGGCCGCAGCGCATGCTGCGGCCCGTTTGTTTCGTGCGTTGAATGCGAGGAATGTGCCGTGAGCGATAAAATGGGTTTGGACGGCAAGCTGGTGCTGGTCGGTGCAGGCAAGATGGGTGGTGCGATGCTGGAAGGCTGGCTTGCGAGCGGCCTCAGCGCCGGCGACGTGATCGTGCAGGACCCGGCGCCGCCGCCCGAAATCGCCAGCCTGCTCGAAAAACACGGTGTCGCCCGCGTCGAACAATTGGCCGATGCCAAGCTCGATGCGCCGCCGGCCGTCATCCTGATGGCGGTCAAGCCGCAGATCATGGATGACGTCTTCCCCGCCGTTGCACCGCTCGCCGGGCCCGACACCGTGACCCTCTCGATCGCGGCCGGCAAGACCGTCGCCTCCTTCGAGCAGCACCTCGCACCCGAGCGCGCGGTGGTACGCACGATCCCCAACACGCCGGCCGCCGTCGGCCGCGGTATCACCGTATGCGTCGGCAATGCCCACGCGACGGCAAAGCACCGCGATATGTGCTCGCAACTGCTCACTGCGATCGGAGAAGTCGGCTGGGTCGATGATGAAAGCCTGATCGACGTTGCAACCGCGGTGTCCGGCTCAGGCCCGGCCTATGTCTTCCTGCTCGCCGAGTGTCTGGCCAAGGCCGGTATGGCGCAGGGCCTCGATGCGGCATTGGCAGCGCGCCTCGCCGAGGCGACCGTTGCCGGCTCCGGCGAACTGATGCGCCAGGCCGATGTGCCGCCGGCGACGCTGCGCGAAAACGTGACATCGCCCAACGGGACCACCTACGCCGCGCTGCAGGTGCTGATGGCCGACGGCGACGGCCTCGGACAACTGATGCACCGGGCCGTCGACGCTGCGACCAAGCGCAGTCGTGAACTGGCCGGCTAGAGCGGTAACCAAGCCGCACGCCCGGTGCATTGCGTGCGGCCGCCGCACGCCTACATTCAGTTCATCGGACGGAACGGCAAGGCATCACTAGCGGAGTTCTGAGCAATGATCGATCAAACGACACTCGACGGCAAAATCATCACCGCCGCATTCGATCTCGCCGCATCACCGGGCTGGCAGGAAGTGTCGCTGCGCGACATCGCCGATGCCGCCGGCTGCGCGCTCGCCGATGTCATGGAACGCTTTGCCGACAAGGACGACATTCTTGCCGTGTTCGTCGATCACGTCGACCGCAAGATGTTGGCGGGCGCCGGCGATGTTGAGCGTGAGCAATCCTCCCGCGATGCCGTGTTCGAGGTCATCATGAGCCGCTTCGATGCGATGGCGCCCTATCGCGGCGGCCTGAAATCGATCATGGCAGCACGCACCTCGCGTCTCGCCGCGGACCCGGCCACCGTGCGCATCGCCCTCAAGACGCAGAACACGATCTTGCAAGCTGCCGGTATTAGTGCAGCCGGAGCACCGGCGCTGCTCCGTCAACTCGGCCTGGCGCGGGTCTACGGACAGGTATTCCAGGTCTGGCTCGAAGACGACGATCCCGGCATGGCGCGCACAATGGCGGCTCTCGATCGGCGGCTGCGACAGGGCGAACAGACGCTGCGCACGATCGACGATGTCGCCAGATCGGGCGAACGCATTTGCGAGCAGGCGACGGCGTTTGCCGGCCGCGTCATTTCCGCCCTGCGGCAGGCCGCGACGCAACGCTCTGCGACACCCGACGCCGAAGATGCGGCAACGGCGGCGACCCCACCACCGCCATCGCCAGACACGCCGGATACATCGCCCGGCAACAGCCCCGCCTGACGATCAAATCGACGGCAGAACCTTGAAAACCAAAACGGAAATATCTTCGATGAATGACGCAACAGGCCCGACGCCGCAGATCGTGTTCGATGACTTCTTGAAGGTCGACATCCGGGCCGGCACCGTCGTCGAGGCGGAACCTTATCCGGAAGCACGCAAGCCGGCGTTCAAACTGCGCATCGACTTCGGTCCCGAGATCGGCACCAAACGCTGTTCGGCGCAGATTACCGTCCACTACAACCCCGAAGAGCTGGTCGGCCAGCAGGTTATCGCGGTCGTCAATTTCCCGCCGCGCCAGATCGGCAAGTTCATGTCGGAAGTGCTGACGCTCGGCTTCGAGGATACCGAAGGCGCCATCGTGCTGATGCAGCCGGAACGGCCGGTTCCGAACGGTGCGCGCATGATGTAGCGGTGTGCCCCACCCCCCCTGGGCCGTGAATTAGAGCGGTATGCGTATCGTGGCCTGGAGGCCGCCGAGCGGGCTTTCGCCGAGTTCGATGTCACCGCCGTGGCTGCGCGCAATGTCGCGCGCGATGGCAAGACCGAGACCGGAATTGCCGCTCGCTTGGCTGCGCGCGTGGTCGAGGCGGTAGAACGGCCGGAACACGTTCTCGCGCTCGGCTTCGGGAATGCCGGGGCCATTATCCTCGACGATGATGATGATGAATTTTTTCGACTTCGACGCGCGGATCACGATCTGGTTGGCGAAGCGCTTCGCATTGCCGATAAGGTTGGTTATCGCGCGCTTGAGCGCGTTGCTCTTTACAGAGACAATGAGTTCTCGTCGACGCTTGCTCTGGGCAAACGTAACCGGCATGCCCTGCGCCTGTGCTTCCTCGGTGATCTGCTCGAGCAGATTGCGCAGGCGAACGGGACGTGCTTCCTCACCGCCATCCCCGCGCGCGAACGCGAGATAGTCCTCGAGCATGTTCTGCATCTCGTTCGCGTCCTGCTGCATCGCGAGGATTTCCGGCGTCTGTTCGAGCAGGGCGAGTTCAAGCTTGAAGCGCGTCAGGATGGTGCGCAGGTCGTGGCTGACCCCGGCCAGCATGGCGGTGCGTTGGTCGACATGCTGGACGATGCGCTCGCGCATTTCGATGAACGCCTCGGCCGCCTTGCGCACTTCGAGCGCCCCTCGCGGCGTCAGGTCTTCCGGCAGTGCCCGCCCCTTGCCGAAATTGTCGGCCGCCTCCGCGAGACGCAGGATCGGCCGGATCTGGTTGCGCAGGAACAGGATCGCAACCGTCAGCAGAATGATCGACGTGACGACCATCCAGATCAGGAAGATATGCGAGTTCGAAGCATAGGTCTGACTGCGAGTCGCGATGAAGCGCAGGATGTTGTCATCGAGCTTGACCTTGATCTCGACGTGACGCGAATTGCCGACCGTGTCGATCCAGAACGGTACCCCCTTGATGCGCTTGCTGATCTCCTTGCTGAGAGTGCGGTCCAGGAGCGCGAAAAACGGTTTCGGCTGGCGCGGCGGCAGTTCTCCCTTGGGCAGCACCTGAAACGACAAATTGAGCCGGTCGCGCGCGAGATTGCCCAGCGCTGCATAATCGTCGTTGCCCTTGTAGCCGCGATAGAGATCGATCATCGCGGCGACATCACGCGCCGTCGCCTCGGACAGGCGGTGCGTCACCGATTGCCAGTGGCGCTCCATGAAGACAAACGCCACGACCCCTTCGAGCAGCACGATCGGCGTGATGATGATGATCAACGCGCGCGCATAAAGCCCCTTCGGGAACAGCCGGTCGCCAACCCGCGACATGAGCTTTCCGGTCAACTGCTGCAGGGACACGCGCAGGCGCAGCCAACGGTTGGCAAGCCCAGGCGGAAAGATTTGATCCGTTATCGCCATATCGACCAAGGGTTGTTGCGTCGCCGCGCACTATAACCGCTATGCGTGCGCAGACATAGGCGTAGATCGGTTGACCAGTCGACTGCGTTGTTAGCCCGTCGCGCAGCACGGCATCGGCGCTGCGACTTACCAGCACAAGCAAGCGCGACGGCAGCGCGCGCTCCCGACACCGTCACAAAGTCTTGCACGGCTTGTGACCCTCGCGGTCTTGCATCGGCACGCCTTTCGGTATCAAGTCGAGCGCCGTTGCCGGATTGACCGGCGGGTGCGAGAAACGCTGACGAGGACGAGGAAACATACTGCCATGAAACAACGCATACTACTGTCCGCTGTCGCCGTCATCGCAGCTGTGACCTTGGCCCTGCCGGCGGCACAGGCCATGGACAGCAAGAAAGTCAAAAAGAACGGCCCGGACCTGACCGCCGTCCGTGCAAACATCAAAAAAGAGGACTGGAAGCAGGCCATGCAGCTCCTCGTGCCGCTGACCAAGTCGCACCCGAAGTCCGCGGACGTTTTCAACCTGCTTGGCTACTCGCAGCGCAAATCCGGCCAGTTCGACGTATCGTTGAAGAGCTACAAGCGCGCCTTGGAATTGGATCCAGCCCATCTCGAGGCGCACGTGTATCTTGGTGAGCTCTACATTCAGACCAAGCAACTGGACAAGGCTGTCGCGCAGTCCAAGATCATCGCCAAGCTCTGCCCCAAGGGCTGCAAACCCCGCGCTGAACTCGAAGCCGCGCTGGCCAAGGCAAAGTGGTAGCGGGCAGCGCCGCGCTAATCGGTATAGAGCGTGTAACCCTTGCCACGCACGGTTTGCAGATAAACCGGATTTGACGGATCGATCTCGATCTTGCGGCGCAACCGGTTGATCTGGACGTCAATCGCCCGTTCACTGCCGGTCGACTCGTCGGCGGCCAGTTCGTGGCGTGCGATCGAGTCACCGGTGCGACTGGCGAACATACGCAGCAGATCGCGCTCTCGCTCGGTCAGTTTAACGGTCTTGTTGCCGCGCCGCAGCTCGCCGCGGGCGATGTGGAAGACCATTTCTCCCATGCGGATTTCATCGGCCTGCTGCGGCTCGGGCGCGGGGCCGCGCTTCAGGATGTTCTGGAGGCGCAACAGCAGTTCGCGCGGTTCGAAGGGTTTTGGCAGATAATCATCGACACCGGTCTCGAGACCAACGATGCGATGCTCGGTTTCCGCCTGTGCAGTCAGCATGCAGATCGGCACGTCCGACTGGGATTTCAGGTAGCGCGCCAGATCGAGCCCGTTTTCACCCGGCATCATGACGTCGAGAATGACGATATCGAACTGCAGACCGGACATCGCTGCCCGCGCAATCGCGGCGTCGGCTGCCGGTGTCACGCGAAAGCCGTTGGTCGACAGGTAGCGCGAGAGCAGGTTGCGGATGCGCTCATCGTCATCAACGACGAGAACATGCGGGGCGTCATCGGGCAACGGGTCATAGGTCGTGGTGGGCAGCACGCCACCCGGGTTACTCAGCGTCACCGGGGCCGGCTCGTTGCTGTTTGTGTTCATGTATCGTGGCCTTCTCAAACAGGGTGGAAACGGCTGCCTGATCATGACCCGAAATCATCGCGAACAGGAAGTCCTCGACCAGATCCCTGCCGACCGGGCCGACCGTTTCCAAGGCGTTGCCAACCCTGGCGCATTGCAACTTTGTTAGCTTTTCAGCAAAATTCTGACCCTTTTGCGTCAAATACAAGAGCCGCTCGCGACGATCGGTCTCGCCGGAGCGCTGCGTGACAAACCCTTCGTCGATCAATTGCTTGAGAACGCGGGCCAACGATTGCTTGGTGATGCGCAGGATATCGAGCAGATCGGCCACCCGCAGGCCGGGGTGACGGGCGACAAAATGGATCACCCGGTGGTGCGCCCGGCCATAACCGAGGTCGGCGAGCAATTCATCGGCATCGCCGGTAAAATCGCGGTAAGCGAAGAACAGCAATTCGACGAACTTGACCAGGTCGCCCGTCGGCGGTGCTTGCGCGCGGGTGCCGATACCTGCATCGTCATCGGTTGCCGTCACCGCAGGCGCCATCTGGCGCGATTTCGAATTTATGTCAGTCATGTTGACTTATTACGCTGCGATTGATACCGGTGGCAAGCCCAGAGCGAGTTAAGTCAGCATGGCTGACGTAAAGACGCTCGAGACAGTGCTGTCGCCCCACTGAATCCATCGGTCGACGTATGAGATGCCTGGTCAGGCGAACCGGATAGACGTGATGGCCTGGCTCCCTGTTGAAACATGACAGCAATCGACCGTTGCCTGCGCGAGACGAGTCGATCGGAGGATGCGCAAATGGCTGATTTGATGCCTTATGACGATCGCGATGGTTTCATCTGGTTCAACGGTGAATTGGTGCCGTGGCGCGATGCCAAGTTGCATATGCTGAGCCATGGCATGCACTACGCCAGCGCGGTGTTCGAGGGCGAGCGCGCCTATGGTGGCGAGATTTTCGAGTTGACCAAGCACACCGAACGCCTCGTCGATGGCGCGAAAGCCCTGGATTTCGAGATTCCGTACACGGTCGAGGAAATCGATGAAGCCTGCCGGCAGGTGGTCAAGGCAAACAGTCTGGTCGATTGCTATGTTCGCCCGATCGCCTGGCGCGGCAGTGAGATGATGGGTGTTTCGGCGCAGGAAACCAGGATCAACCTGGCGATTGCGGCGTGGGACTGGGGTTCATACTTCCCGATGGAAGAGCGGCTCAAGGGCATCAAGTTGGCCTGGGCGACCTATCGCCGGCCCGACCCGACGACCGCACCGGCACGCACCAAAGCCGCCGGCCTCTACATGATCTGCACGATCGAAAAGCATCGCGCGGAAAAGGACGGCTTTGCCGAGGCGCTGATGCTGGATTGGCGCGGGCGCGTGGCGGAGTGCACGAGCGGTAATATCTTCTTCACAAAAGGCACAGAACTGCATTCGCCGACACCGGATTGCTTCCTCGACGGCATCACGCGTCAGACTGTGATGGAGTTGGCCCGCAAGCGCGGTTACACGTGCATCGACCGCACCATCATGCCGGAAGAGCTCAAGGATTTCGATGAGTGCTTTATGGTCGGCACGGCTGCCGAAGTGACACCAATCAAATCGATCGGCGACATTGCATTCACGCCCGGCGTCGTCTGCGAGACGCTTCTCAACGACTACATGGCGGTTGTTCAACCCAAGCAGGCCGCGGCCGAATAGGCGCAATCGGCTCTCCGCCACGTTTGCCGGGAACCGATTCCTCAACAGATTGGAGCCGCAGATGCAAGGCAACTGCGGTTCTTTTTCTGCTGCACCGCACACGCCCCGCCGCGTCCTGTTGGTAACCGACCGCGGTGACTTGCCGTTAACGGGCAGGAACTGGCATGGATTGACAGATATCGCCTTTTAAGGCGCAATGATTGGCGCCGGTGGCAGCACGCCGATGCATTTCTATGCCGTTGCGCACCGAGCCGGAGGATTTGCCATGACCGGGTTTCGTTTCGCACTCGCCATGTCGCTCACGATTGGCCTGATCGTAGCTGCCAGCACACCCAGCCAGGCGCAGTCCGGTGCGCCGCTGTCGAAGTCCAGACCGGACTGCCAGACCCTGTTGCAATGCAATTTCAAGCGTGGCGGCGTATATCGCGGGTGCATTTCCGCCTATACGTGCCGGCGCTGCAGGCTGGTGCGCGCACGTAACTGCGGTACCGCTGCCCAAGGCCGCCGCACATGCCGTCGCCTGGTCTGTTCATGGGGCTAGGCAGCACGATCCAGCGGCTGCGGGGGCATACCCTGCCTCTGTGCGCAGAATTAAAACGTAGATCTCACCGTTCGCTGAGCGCGCAATCCACCTGAACGGGCTTGGCACGAGCGCGCGCTAATCATGATCATGCCCCAGATCAACGACAGCAACCCGGCAATTGTGCCGGCCACCATCCAACGTACGGTGTTCGACAACCCAATCGACAAGACATGGTTCGCCAGCTCGAGCATGGCCATCCAGAACGCCGTCGGTAGGCCGGCAATCAAAAACAAGCTGATCGCCATCGTCACAGCCGACATGCGCTCACGCTCGAAACGTGCGCTGGTCGGGCCAGCCTTTGTGACGGAAATGTTTGTCATGCAAATCCCCCTGCAGACGGTCTCCCGTTGGCGCATCGGTTGTCCGCGCCGCGGATCGATTTCCAACTCGCCCCCGGTGGCTTTTTTTACCGGCCGCATTAGCGCACCAACCACTCGTAGAACGAAAGAAAAACACAACCCTACATGCGCCCTTGCCACAGCTCGTCTAGAACGACAATCAACAAAACGACACGCGTCGTCCGGCCAAACTCGATTGAAGCTCAATTTTGACTTACAATATACGTACTAAACATATGATAATCTTGGATATTGTATGAACTTTCCTTACGCGATTCTCACGTTCGTGTTAACAATTTCACAAAATATTACAGCCGTGAAACGCGATTGCCTCGCAGTCGCAGCGCGAGAAGACCTATTTCCAGGCCGAGAACGGCGTTTCCGGAACCGGCGAAATCGGCGGCGTCCCGTCTTTCATCTTGAGCAGATTGTCGACGACCAATTGGCCCATCTGGTTGCGCGTGTGCACCGAGGCCGAGCCGACGTGCGGCAGCAGCACGAGATTGTCGAACGCCATCAATTCCGGATTGAAGTCGGGCTCACCGACCATGACGTCGAGCCCGGCAGCCGCAATCGTCCCGTTTTTCAGCGCCGCAATCAGAGCGGGTTCGTCGACAACCGAGCCCCGCGAAATATTGATCAGGATACCGCGCGGCCCGAGTGCCTCGAGCACCGCGCCGTTGACCAGGTTCTGCGTCTCGGCGGTGCCCGGCGTCACACAGATCAAAGTGTCGACCGCCGCTGCCAGCGCAACCGGGTCTGAATAATAGGCGTAGGGCACGTCCTGCTGTTTGTTGCGCCCGAGATACGAGATCGGCAGGCCGAATGCCGCGCAGCGGGTCGCAATCGCCTTGCCGATGCGCCCGAGGCCGATAATGCCGACCGAGCGATCGCGCAGGCTGTGCGGCGTCAAGTGATAGTCGCCTTCCTTGGCCCAGCGTCCCGCCGTCAGATAATCGCGCGCCTGCGGCAGCTCGCGCACAGTCATGATCAGCAGCCCGAGCGCCGTGTCGGCGACCTCCTCGGTCAGCACATCCGGTGTGTTCGTAACGACAACGCCGCGTTCCTCGGCCGCCGCGGTATCGACACCATCATAGCCGACGCCGAAATTCGAAATCAGCTTCGTGCCCGGCAGTCGATCCATCAACGCGCCGTCGACATGCATCGCATGGCCGCCGTGCGCGATGCCGATGACCTTGTCGCCGATCTCGGAGAGCAGCGCGTCTTGATCCGCCGCCTGATCGAGCCGATGCACGTCGAAATGTTGCTCGAGTTGCTCCTGGATCATGGGCATCAGACCGGCTGTCATAAGGACAGTTGGTTTCGACATGGTAGGGCTCCTTGGCGGGCACATGGTGCTGTAACAATGGCTTGCTGCGGCGCATATTGCCGGGCGTCTCGCCGTAAGGCAATTGGTCCACTGCCGTTGCACGGCGCGGCAAATCGAACGACAAACGGGACGCGCCGGCCTGCACGGCGTTTGCCGGTGAAAAAGGGAAGACATGGCAGAGGCAGACTACGACGTTGCGATCATCGGCGGCGGCCACAACGGCCTGACCTGCGCGGCCTACCTGGCGCGCGCCGGGCGCCGTGTCGTGGTGCTGGAAAAGCGCGACGTCATCGGCGGCGCGGCCGTCACCGAGGAATTTCATCCGGGGTTTCGCAACTCGGTGGCGTCCTACACCGTCAGCCTGCTCAACCCGAAGGTGATCGCCGACCTCAACCTCGCCCGCCACGGCCTCACTATCGTCGAACGCCCGGTCGCCAACTACTGGCCGCTCGCGGATGGGCCCGGTCTGCTGATGCCCTACGGTCTCGAAGCTCGCCAGGCCGCGATCGCGCGGTTTTCGACACGCGATGCCGCGGTACTGCCGGCTTACGATGCCGCGCTCGAGGCGGCTGCCGGGTTCTTGCGCGACCTCGTCTTGCGCACACCACCGAATATTGGCAGCGGCTTTCTCGACAAGCTGCGCCACGCCGATCTCGGGCCCAAAGTTGCCGGGCTCGACGTCGAAACGCAGCGCATCATCATCGAACTGTTCACCAAGAGCGCCGCCGATTTCCTGGCACAGTGGTTCGAGCACGACCTGGTCCGCGCCGCCTTCGCGTTCGATGGCATCGTCGGCGCCTACGCCTCGCCCTTTATGCCGGGCACGGCCTACGTGCTGCTGCACCACTGCTTCGGTGAGGTGAACGGCAAGAGCGGCGTGTGGGGCCATGCCATCGGCGGCATGGGCGCGATCAGTGCCGCAATCGCCGCGGCTGCACGCGATGCCGGAGCCGAGATCAGAACCGGCGCCGCCGTTGC
>JBPCVZ010000498.1:0-4124 GCA_051010015.1 Hyphomicrobiaceae bacterium | reverse complement strand
ATTCGCCGGCGCTGGAAGGGCAACCTTGTCGTCAAGGGCGTTCTCGCGGCGGAGGATGCCCGCATCGCCAAGGAAAAAGGCGCCGACGGAATAATCGTCTCGAACCACGGTGGGCGGCAGTTGGACGGCACGATCGCGCCGCTCGATGTGCTGCCCGAGGTCGTCGACGCCGCCGGCGACATGACCGTGATGTTCGACAGTGGCGTTCGCCGTGGCGGCGATGTCTTGAAGGCGTTGGCGCTGGGCGCGTCGTTCGTATTTCTCGGGCGGTCGTTTCTCTATGCGGCCGTCGTTGGCGGCGAGCCGGCGGTGCATCACGCAGCGGCGCTTTTGACGAAGGAGATCGACCGCAACATGGCGCTCCTCGGCATCCGGCAATTGAGCGAACTGAAGCCTGAGCACGTGCGTCGGATCCGGAACTGACGACGGGTCGCTCGATCCTGCACGACATCGACCAACGAAGAAGGAAAGTGGACAACATGCCTGATGAGGGGTTTCGCAAGTGGCTCGGCGTTGAGTACGAAGTTATGGAAGACGGCCATGCCGTCGTCGGGCTCAACATCACGGACGATATGCGGAACCAGCGGCGCGTGGTGCAGGGTGGCGTCGTCGCAGCGCTCATCGATATCGCCATGGCGACCGCGGCCGGGGGTGGCAATTACGATACCCGGCGCCGGCCGATGGCGACCCTCGAAATGAAGGTGAACTATCTGGCTGCCGCGACAGGTGACCGTCTAACGGCTGTCGCGGATGTGATCCGCGCCGGCTCGCGCACGTCCGTCACGCGCTGCGAGGTCTATTCGGGCAATGGCGATGTCTGCGCCGCCGGCCTCGGCACCTTCATGACGCGTCGCGTCCACCCGACCGATCCGAAGGACATGCCGCCCGCGTCGGCGTAGCGCAGGATATTAGGTCGTGGCGGGCATTGCGGTGAGGGGCGACGCTTGTACAATTCTGCCTGACCCCGTCTCGCAGGAACGAACCCGGAGAGACGACGCAAGGAGACCCACCATGGCATCGCAAGCTTTCCGATCACGCGACTGGTCATCTCATCCAGCATTCATCGATGCGCGCGATGACGGCTACAAGTCAACCGCGTTGCGCGGCCCGACAAAGCCGCTCGTCCCGATCAAGCAGACCTTGTCGGAGCTGACCGGTCCCGTTTATGGCCATGACAGCGTCGGTGAGCTGGATTGGGACCTGACGAAGAACGGACGCAAGGAAGGCGAACCGCTTGGCGAACGTATTGTCGTCACCGGGCGCGTCCTTGACGAGGATGGCCGGCCGCAGGCAAATGCGCTGATCGAGGTCTGGCAGGCCAATGCCGCCGGCCGCTACATCCATGAGGTCGATCAGCACGACGCGCCGATTGATCCGAATTTCTTCGGTGGCGGGCGCTGCATCACCGACAATGAGGGCCGCTACCGCTTCTACTCGGTCAAGCCCGGTGCCTATCCGTGGGGCAATCACGACAACGCCTGGCGGCCCAATCACATCCATTTCTCGTTGTTCGGCCCGGCATTCTCAACACGCCTCGTCACGCAGATGTATTTTCCCGGCGATCCGCTGCTCGCCCTCGATCCGATCTACACCGGCATCCCGGAAGGTGCCCGCGAGCGCCTGGTCGCCGATTTCTCGCTCGATGCGACCGAGTCCGGCTTTGCGCTCGGATACAGTTTCGACATCGTCCTGCGCGGGCGCAGCGAAACGCCGATGGAGGTGTAGTCGAATGACACGCAAGCAAACGCCCTCGCAAACGGTCGGCCCCTATTTCGCCTATGGCCTCACGTCGGAACAGTACGGCTACCAGCTCGACAGCCTCGCCGGGTGGAACGTTCGCGACGATGATACGGCGGGTGAGCGCATCCGCATCGAAGGCCGCGTCTTCGATGGCAATGGCGACCCGGTGAACGACGCGATGATCGAAATCTGGCAGGCCGATGATCAGGGTCGATACGCGCACCCGCAGGACCCGCGCGGTTCCAATTCCGGTTTCAAGGGGTTTGGCCGCGTCGGCACCGGCACCGATCCCGAAAACCGTTTCTGGTTCGACACGGTCAAGCCCGGCGCCATTGGCGAAGGACATGCGCCGCACATCAACGTCGCCGTCTTCGCGCGCGGCCTGCCCAGCCATGCCTACACGCGCATCTATTTCGCCGATGAGGCCGCCGCCAATGGCGGCGATGCGGTGTTCATGAGCGTGCCCGAGGTTCGCCGCGCGACCTTGCTCGCGCAACGCGGCGACGCCGCCGGTGTCTATCGCTTTGACATCCACCTGCAAGGCGACAACGAAACCGTTTTCTTTGACGTTTAGCGAAGGTTAGCGCCCGACGTCCAACCGGCGCTGTCATCCCCGCGTCGGCGCAAGGCTGTCCGGTTAAGCTGTTCCACGGTTAGAACAAACTCCTGTGAGGCACATTTTTACTTTGCTTCGCGTTGTCATGGACCTGACATGGACCGACGCACAACCGCCCGCCATCGGTCCTACCGGTCATCGACGCAGAGCCGGAATTGAGAGGTGAAGGACCCCGGATCGTCTGCTGCGCCGCCGTCCGGGGGCGCGCCAAGAGGAGGTGTCACGGCGCCTTTGCGGAGCATCAGCGCGCATTGCGACCAGGTGCTGCGTATCAATAGGAATCCGTACCTTCACCGCTTTCGCGTCCCCGGAAAACACGCAGTGTTTATCCGGGGTCTTTCGCGTCGCGGTTGCGCCAGACAGCCGTGCGCCTGCACCACAACAACGCAGTAGGCGGCGATGAGCGGCACACGATCGTCTGGCACAGCTCCTAGCGCCCTGCGAAGTTCGGCGTTCGCTTCTCTTTGAAAGCCTGCCGGCCCTCGCGATAGTCTTCGCTGTCGTAGCAGCGCGCGACAGCCGCATTGATCGCCGCGATATCGCGCTCGGTCGCCGGTTTGCCAATCTCGGTAATGGCATGGCGGGCGGCGGCAACCGATAAAGGTGCATTGCCGGCGATCGTTTCGGCCAGTTGCCGGACCGTCTGGTCCAGTTCTCCGGCCGGCACGCAGCGGTTGATCAGCCCGACCCGCTCGGCTTCCTGCGCATCGATCCGCTCGGCGGTGTAGAGCATCATGCGCGCCCGTGCCGGACCAACCAGCGTGATCAGCTGCTCGACCGAGTCCGGGCTGTAGGCAATGCCAAGCCGTGCCGCCGGAATCCCGAACGAGCTGTTCTCGCTGGCAACGCGCAGGTCCGTCTGCATCGCGATGGCGAGGCCGCCGCCGATGCAATAGCCGTTGATCCGCGCGATCATCGGCTTGCTAAACGTTTTCAGGCGATCGCGCCCGACCCCTGTCAGTCGGGCATATTCCTCGCGCGCCTCGGCGTTGCTGCGCTGTTTGTCGAACTGGCTGATATCGGCGCCCGACACGAACGCCTTGTCACCGGCGCCGGCGAGGATGGCCACGCGGACCTGGTCATCGGCTTCGAACCGGTCGAGGATTTCCGCGACACCGCTCCACATCTCGATGGACACGGCATTGCGTTTTTCCGGCTGGTTGAAGGTCATGATGCCGATCGCACCGTCGACGTCGGCCAGCATCTTGCCACCGGCGTATTCTGTTCGTGTCGCCATGTCGTCGTTTCCTCGTCGGTCAATCGCCCGGTCAATTGGAGACCGAATGGTTCGGGTTTGTCACCCGATTTCTGCGCCACCAACGTGAATATCAGCACTTCGCTCCAGACGTGATGGTTGCGCGTTGCGGTTTGCAGGAACGAGAATGTCATGCGACCATCATGCCCGGAGCAGACATCAAGTTCTGCCAATGGTTCTCGGGAGGAACACAATGTTGGTGAAAAAAGCGACGTTCTCGGCCCTGACAGCGTTTGCTGCGACAGGGCTCGTCCTGGCTGGCACCCACGCGGCGATGGCCAAGGACAAGTACCCTTGTGACATTCAGGTCGTGATCCACGCCAAGTACGGCGGTGGCACCGATACGACGGCGCGCATGATGATGATCCGCTCGAGGCGCATCCTCGGCGTTGACATGAACGTTGTCGCCAAGCGCGGCGGCTCCGGCGCTTCGGCACAGAACTACGTTCTCACCCAGCCCGCCGACGGCTGCACCCTGATCGCGCTGACCCAGTCGCACCTCTACACCCTGGC
>JBPCVZ010000497.1:0-5395 GCA_051010015.1 Hyphomicrobiaceae bacterium | reverse complement strand
CTTCAATTGTGATGTTTGTTGTCTCGTTCCGATGCAGGTTGGCTTTGGCTCTCGGCTGTTTGGATTTGTCCGTTCAAGCAACGCCGACCATCTGCGGCTTCAGCTTCGCCAGCCGCCTCAGGTTTTGAGCAATGGCTGCGAGCGTGAACTCGTTCTGCGCCCCCTTCGGTCCGCGTAGCCTTAGTCGATTGAGCCCGAGGATACGTTTGAGATGAGCAAACAGCATCTCGACCTTCCTGCGGTTGCGCCCCGCTCGCTCATGTTCGTCAGTCTTGGCCAGCATGCGGGCAACGTCCCGTGCTGGCTCGTAGATGTGACGCGTCACTTTGCGTTGCGGCGTCTTCGGAGAGCATATGGGTTTGAATGAACAGCCTTTGCAGTCACTGACGCGCGAGCGATATCGGTAGGCATCGTCAGGCCCAGGCCGGCCACTCGACTTGAGCCTGCAGCCGGCTGGACAGAAGTCGCAATCGAGCTTGTGGTCGTATCGAAAGTGAGACCGCGAGAACGTGCCGTCGTTGCGTTCCGATTTATCAATGACAGGGACATACGGATCAATCTGCTTGTCATTGACCAGCCAGTTGAGATTGGGCGCATTGCCATAGGCCATATCAGCCGTCAGCCAAACAGGCTTGATGCCGAACTTAACATCGATCTCAGTGAGAAAGCGGAATCACTGTTCGCCGTTGGCTTCAACGACTTTTGCAACAACATCATCAATGAGCGGACATCGCAAAGCGTAAAAAAGCCTTCTTGCAGTCGCTTGGCAGGGCTCCTCTCCCACAGCGGGCTCTTGCCTCAGAGGCTCAACTAAATACGTCGTTCGATTTTGTAACCAACGGTTTCGCGGTCCCAGGTATGAGCATTCACGCCAGCCTTGCGCAGTGGATCTTTTTGAATCTTGCCGGTGGCGGACTTGGGCAG
Source organism: Hyphomicrobiaceae bacterium (assembly GCA_051010015.1). Classification (GTDB taxonomy): domain Bacteria; phylum Pseudomonadota; class Alphaproteobacteria; order Rhizobiales; family Hyphomicrobiaceae; genus CAJQQK01. The sequence continues at coordinate 4,471 of JBPCVZ010000497.1, read as the reverse complement.
CTCTTCAAGGATCTCGATGTATCGCGGAACAGCGAAGCGCGGGATGCGTTCGGCGCAATAGTCCAGCAAGGCGACATTGTCGATCTGCTTGTCGTCGCTAGTCACGATGCACGCTTTGACTTCGTCTTCACCGCCAGCGCCCTCGACCCGGATACCGACGACGGCACTTTCTGAGACATGAGGATGGTCGTTCAAGACCTGCTCGACTTCATAACTGGAAATGTTCTCGCCTCTGCGGCGAATTCGATCCTTAATCCGGTCGGCGAAATACAGTCGATTTTCGGCATCGAAGTATCCGGCGTCGCCGGTGTGGTACCAAAGATTGCGCCAGGCTTCGACGGTCTTGTCCGCCATACGGAAATAGCCTTGATTGAAGCAAAAAGGAATCTGGGGCCGTACGACGATTTCGCCGATCTCGCCCTGCGGTACAGGGGCATCCGTCTCGGCATCGACGACGCGAACCTCGTAGAGGTCGTCCAGCACGTGGCCTGCCATTCCGGGCAGGAGTGGATCATCCAAATTGGTGTAACAGATAATGCTGGTTTCCGTGCCGCCAAAAGCTTGCATGAACCTGAAACCGAACCGATGTTCCATCGCCTCGCCCCATTCGGCCGCAATGGGAACGGCTATGACGATACGCATCTTGTTGTCGCGGTCGTGTTTGGTTTCCGGCGTCCGGTACAGCATCTCCGGCATGACGCCGAGCGCATTGGTAACTGTTGCTCCACATTCCCGCACGTCGTCGAGCCAGCGGTTGGGGGAGAACCGTTCAACGCAGTAGGTCCGCGTGGCGCTGACCAGCGAGCCAATCACCTGCATCAGCAGCCCCATGCCGTGGAAGATGGGCATACAAACATACTGGCAATCTGCTTCGGTCATCTGCGCCGCGCGGGCCATGTTGTAACCAAACGCGTAACTGTGGGCGTGAGGCATCACAACGCCTTTGGCCGGGCCTGTCGTTCCCGAAGTGTACATGATGAAGGCAATGTCTTGCGGACGCGGTGTGATCAAGACACTGTCATTTGCACCTTCTAGCGCGGAGAGTGTTTCAAAGGTCATGGCGCCAGCGGTCGCCAACACCGCTGGGCGGTCAGGCGGGACTGCTCCCGCAACATAGACGGTGGTCGTAATACTCTCGTTGCCGCCCGCGACGTTGTCAAAGGCGTCACGGAGGTCGTAATCGAGAAATAGTATCCGTGGTTCCGAGTTGCGAAGTTGATGCTGCAGAAAGGCACCCTTGAGCTCGGTGTTGATCGGCACAAACACGGCACCGAGTTTGTGAGACGCAATCATCGCCAGCATGAACTCGATGCGGTTCTTCAGTAGCGCCATGACCCTGTCACCTGGGCGCACGCCCAGCTTCGCCATGTTGCACGCCAACGTATCACTGTCCCGGTCCAGCGAAGCGAAGGTAAGCCGCGTACCATGTTCGAATGCCATGAACTCCTGCTCGCCATAGGTAGCAGCCTGCCGCCGCACAAGATCAACCAAAGTCCAGTTCGATGTATCAACTGTCATGGCTGCAAATCCGCCTTTCTCGCCTCGCCGTGTTTTTGATCAAACCCTAGTTTTTTCCAAGCCGCAGAGTCTCGTGCAGGCAAGACCAAGTCGCTTCTGGTCGACGGGCGTCTCGCTATAACGTTGGAGCCGCGTCGGCGAAACTGACAAATCCAATCGAAACGAGCCCTAGGGCAGAAGTTGTTCATTCGCGTTGACCAGTTTGTCTCGTTTGGTCAACAATTCACCAGTCAACCACTCGACGCAAGTTGTCGCCAAACCATATAGGGCGGGTTGTTCGGACGAAGCGAGGTTAAGACGGCGCATGATGTCGGTTGCATCTGCCCTTCTTTCCTCCAATCGGACCGACTCGAAGCCGGAGAAGCCACGAATGCCTCACAACAATTCCTCTATCCGACTTTACGGCGTTCCACTATCGCAGCCAGTGCGCGCGGTCATGTGGCTCATGCTGTATAAGCGGCTCCCATTCGAAATGGTCCTGATCAACCCGGGCTCAAAAGGCGATACCGGCAGTCGTAATCCGGCATATCTTGCGAAAAACCCGGGCGGTACCATTCCCATGATTGAAGAGCCGGACACCGGCTTCGTGCTGGCCGAAGCGCATCCGGTCATGTGCTACTTGAGCAACGTGCATGGCTGGGGCGACGTTTACCCTACCGATCACAAGGCGCGTGCCAAAGTCGATTGGTATTTGCACTATCACCATCGCACGATACGGGAAGCATCCGTTGGCCTGGTTGCTCCGAAGATCCGCAAGGACCTCAACATCCCGGAAAGCATGCAGCAGGCGGCGCGCGCAACCTTGACCCGTGCATTACAGGCGCTGGAAACCGGGTGGCTGCCAAGTTCCCGATTTCTTGCCGGCCAAACACTCACATTGGCCGACTTCGCTGCGTATGTTGAAATCGGTCAGCTGCAGTCGAACTTCACCAACGTCTATGATTTCGCTCCCTTTGCGAATGTGCGACGGTGGCTGGACGAGATGAAACAGGTCGCCGGACACGACGCGGTCCACCTGGTTCTGGCCGAGATCGGCGACATCAGTGTCGAGCCGCCAACAATGGAGACTATACGCGAAGCGAACAAGAAAGCGCTCAGATCACTGAAGGCCGAACTCACCGCGTTTGGCTAAGGCGGTGTGGCAGGCAAATCCGCCCTCAAAGAAAATGCCCAAACAATCGTTAGAGACGATTGATGAGGCCGTTCGCGCAATGGCCTCCCCCTGGTTGGTGACCACGATGAAGGGCCATCTGCTTTGGGAAGCGGTGGCTGCCTGAAGATCGTTAAGTCGACGGCGAATGGTCAGCTTTTTAGAGCTCATCAGACTTAGCGCCGAGTGATGTTCGCGATCAAACATCGATCAACAACACGAGCACCTAGTCTGCCTCGCAGCCGCTTCCGTCAAAAAAGCCAAACACGAACTAACGAGTGTCGTGCACTGCGGCCCAGTCTCCAATTCAAACCACTCCAGTGTCCCGCAATCTGCCCCTTTCATCAGAATCGCGTCCAAGCATTTGACGGCGGGCAAGCGGCGGGCTCGAACAAGATCGAATTCATGCTCGATGGTGAGGTGTGTGGACCGCGCCGATGCGCAGCAAGGCTGAGAAAGTTGCACTCGCGGCCGGTGATAGCGTTCACTTGAACTCGCCAGGCGGCGGCGGTTTCGGCAAGCCGCTGGAGCGGGATCTCGCCTTGGTCGATCGTGATTTGAACCGGGGCATGATATCACGCAACAGCGCCGAGACCGTCTATGGTGCCGTAGTTGAGAAGACCGGAGTGGTTGCAGATCATACAATCTGTAAGGTGGATGAGGCGGCTTCTTTGGTGCGGCGCAGTCGTCTTTGCTAGCGATCGTTGGGTCGACGTTCACCACGAATGCCAGGCTGACGGGGAACACTTCGGATAAATTGTTACACGTACTTGTTCGACAGGGCTTACCATTCAGGATTGTTTGGTTATGTCGCTTGGCGATCCACTTTTCTCCCAACACCGGCATTCCAAGGCCGTCTGGTAGGACAACGACTTCACGAACGAACCAAGCGAAGGTTCCAGAGAGTTGGTTGACAAACAAGAAGCTCTTGGTCTGCGATTGCTCTTCGCCGAAAATGGCATGATCCGGAAACCGGGTTGCGACAATGTCACGTATCGCCTGCTCGGCCGCTCGGTCCGCTTAAGTTATCGGGACAAATCTTCTTTAACATCTACGGCCACCGACGTTTGAAAATGTGTATGGATGATCCGCGCCGCCGCATCGAGCCGATCGTCGATGATGCCCATGACCACTGACAAATCATCAGGAGGACTTTGGGGCATCGATTCAATCCCAGTTCACAACGCTTTTGTCGATCAATTGACCAAACCGATCAAGTCTCGACGAACCGGCGAATACCAGCAGCCTTCCGACAATCAATAACGACCAGCGTGCGAAACAACTAAGTTTTGATGCGGATCATTGCGGGATCATACAATGGTGACAAGTGCACGTTGCACTTGACGCGCTCACTTGCAACATCGAGCTCGTAGTCTCCGTCTTCAACGTGAGAAGTCGTGATTGCATTACTGCTTCGCACGTAGCCATAACCGATCGATTTTCCCACGGTGTATCCAAATCCCGCACTGGTGAGCCATCCGACACGTTCGCCATTTCGATAGATCGTTTCCCGTCCCAACAAAATAACGTTTGGATCGTCGATGGTGAAACCGGCGAGCACCTTTTTCACCCCTTCAGCTGCCTGCGTTGCGACCGCTTCCCGCCCTTTGAAGTTGACACTCTTCTTCAGCTTCACAGCCCAACCAAGCCCCGCTTCAAAAGGTGTATGGTCAGGTCCGATATCTGATCCCCAAGATCGATATCCCTTTTCAAGACGTAAACTTTCGATGGCACGATATCCGGTGTTGACCAACCCATGAGGCTGTCCCGCGTCCATGATTGTGTCGTATACGGTGGTTGCAT
>JBPCVZ010000496.1:0-15637 GCA_051010015.1 Hyphomicrobiaceae bacterium | reverse complement strand
GCCCGTCGCAATGTCGAAGTGATGTGGCTGCTCGGCCGTCTCGTGCCAGATCATAAAACCATTGCTGAGTTTCGCCGCAACAACGGTCCTGCCATTCGCAAAGTCTGCGCTCAGTTCGTTGAGCTGTGCCGTCGGATCGGACTTCTCACAGAGGCGAGCGTTGCCATCGATGGTTCAAAGTTCAAGGCTGTCAACAACCGCGACCGCAACTTTACGCAAATCAAAATGAAGCGGCGCATGACGCAGATCGTGGACAGCGTCGCCCGTTACATCCATCAACTCGAAAGCGCCGATCGCCAGGCGCAGACGAATGCCATCGTTATGCGAACCAAGCGCCTTAAAGAGAAGATCGCCAAACTCAAAGACGAGATGGATCGTCTGGAAGGCGTATGCTACTGAGAGGTAGAGCGGACCAGATTGCGTTTGCGCCTGATCGTCGAGAATGACCCGATGCTGTCATCGCTTTGCGTTGATTCCGGAAGGAGAGCATACTTACCATTAATTCAAAGAACGTCAGGCCAGGAAAATGACAGCTCGCCCCAATGTTATTCTAATCATCACTGATCAGCAGCGCTTCGATACGATCAATGCTCTCGGCGCGCAGTGGATGCACACGCCAAACATTGATCGCCTGGTTAGCGAAGGTATGTCGTTCACCAACTGCTTTGTGACATCCCCGGTCTGCGTTGCATCGCGAGCAAGCATGTTCCGTGGTGTTTATCCGCACAGCACGAATGTCTATACAAACTTCGAGCCTTGGGAGCCCAACTGGGTTGGCTGGCTTGCGGACGCTGGCTATCATTGCGTCAACATTGGCAAGATGCACATCAATCCCTATGACGCAAAAGGCGGTTTTCATCAGCGCTTTGTCGTCGAAAACAAGGACCGGCCACTTTTTCTGGAAGAGCACGATCGCGCAATCTACGATGAATGGGACAAAGCGCTGAAAGCACGGGGGCTGGTAAAACCTTCACGTTACACGCGGGTCGAGGCAGATCCTAAAGGATTTCTCGATGCGCTTGGGTGCTTCATCTGGGAAACCGACGATGACATGCATCCGGACAACTTTGTCGGCAATACAGCAAGATGGTGGCTCGAAGACCGCAAGGCGGAGTCCCCGTTCTTCCTGCAGATCGGTTTTCCAGGGCCGCATCCGCCATACGACCCCACGGCGGAGCAATACGAACGCTATGAGCATGCCGAAATTCCGGTGCCGGACGTAGGTGCAGATGAACTGGCTCGACAACCCGGCATGCACAAGCGGCTGCGCCAAAGCATGATTGAATTCAATATCGATAGCGTGGCATGGCGCGAAGACGCCCCGCAGGAAGATCTACTGAAGCTCCGACGCTACTACGCCGCCAACGTTACGATGATCGATGAGAAGGTCGGTGAGATCATGCAGACGTTGCGACAGAAGAACTATTTGGACAATACCATTGTCATATTTTGCTCTGATCACGCCGACGCGTTGGGTGACCACGGCCACATTCAGAAGTGGACTATGTATGACACCGTCGTGCGTGTTCCTTTGGTTATTTGGTCGCCGGGCCGGGTGAAAACGGGTGTTTGCGACGAATTGGTGCAACTGATGGATGTTTCGCCGACCATTCTCGAAGCATGCGGCCTTGCTCATCCTGACAATTGGGAGGCGAAATCACTTGGCCCTATTTTGAGTGAAGGTCGATCGTCGGATGGCCGCTTTCGCGATTTCGTATATGCGGAACTGGGTCGAGATCACATTCAATCGGCGTCAGAATTTGTGATTATGCGCCGCAACCATGATTGGAAAGAGGTCATCTATGTCGGAAGCGATGAGGGGGAATTGTATGACCTGCATGTCGATCCGGATGAGACAAACAATCTTTGGTCCGAACCTGCCCATCGCGAACGGCGCGACGCCGCAACGCGCGATATCTTGGCTTGGTCTACGCTCGGTGCATACCGCGCAAACCGTCCGAAAATGCGCAAGGCTCAATCACCGATGACGGTAGAGAGCTAATGTCAGCACAAGCTGAACCGATCGCTGTGACGACCCACGCACACGCTATGCGACCGAACGTTGCGTCCCGAGGCGCAGTTTAATCCAACAAGTAGGTCTTCCACTGCTGGCCCGATTCGTCGTTTCCCTGCGCCACAGAGCGAAGTTAGCTATATCGGGGTTCTGCGGATCCGATGGTCGCGTGTGGCAATCATCGCGTGCGGGCAATGACATTGCGGTTGTCTATAGCGGTGCTATTTCATTGTTCCTGCGTTCGATCTCAAGTGGCGGCATGGATAAGTCCAGAACGATATTAAATGTTCAAAATGCCGGCATATTCTTCTGCGCCTGGCAAGCGAGCGGCGTTAGGATCATTGATCCAATCGTAATCTTGAGTTTGGGCAAAAGATTGCGCCTGGTGGGTCGCAAAGATTCTGGCAGTCGTCGCAAACTACGGGCAAACCCGCCCTATATCATCTGTCCGGTCAGGGCCGATATCGCCAAAACGCACGCTTGCCATCAAGGCTTTCCAGCCTCAACGTCTTATTGCGCTCGTGCGGTAGGCGTAAGCCGATGCGCAGAAGCGCGGATATGTCATTGAGCAGAGTCGGTTGTTCGACGTATTCGGAGTGGCCTGTGCAGAAATAGCACGTCGTGATTTCCGAGATATCAATCGTATGTACGCCACCGGCGATCGTCGGTTTGCCGGTAATGACATCTCCAGCCCGCGGCAAACCGTTGTGTAAAGTTCGGGAAACGTCCATTGCCGCATCGCTGGCGGAAGAGTACATCGTCAAGCCCTTGGCTATGGGTCTTACCTTGGATGCAAGCCTCCTGAATTCAGCGGCGTCCATGTCCGGTGCTGCCAAGATCACCTGATCTATGCGAGCGCCGCCTCGCGGCGCCGCAGCCACCTCGGCTAAAGCGTTCAACAGCGGGACATTACCCATGCTATGGGCAATCAGATGGATCTTCTTGGCGCCCGATTGTGCGATAATCAGATCGAGAAAGATCTTCAGGTGGGCGACTGCGAACCGGGCACTCTCCTGATCGTAGGGATAGTAGAGTTCCCCACCCGCTGACGGCCAGCTGTACAAGAACGGCGTGCCGAACGGAGTGAACACTCCAGTGGCATCGCTCGGCTCGCCCAAGTCGTATGCGATCTGCGCGGTTCGGAAGAGAGCATGGTCGAATTTCGTGTTGTAGCCATGCACAAACACGAAGGCATGATCCCGGAACTTTCCGGCATTCGCCATGTGCGCGGCAACGGCCTGCAGGAACGCCGCGTGGGTTGTGTATAGCTCAAAGCCATTGCGTACGATAACGAAGTGCCGCGATGGATCACCTTCGGGCGTAACGCCTTGCACATAGCGATCCCAGAACCCCTCCAGAAATCCTGGTCGCGCGATACCACCGGCCTGACGTTTGATCGCTCGTGGTACGGTGACGATGGCGCGGCCCAGAGTCAGTTCCTTCGCTATGTTTTCGGCCTCTCGCCGTCTGGATCCAAAGCTCGCTCGGCGAAGTATTGCCTCGGCGCTCGGATCCCGCGCCCGATTTGTGCCGAAGAAAATGCGAACGGGCGTGCAGGTTTTTTGTCGGACGCAATTTGGCTTGGTTATCGCGCGAGTTTGACCTCTCGTAATCGGCGGTGCCGTTCGTCTCGGCCGTTGAATCGCGGGACGGCCTGGGTTTTGAGGTCTTCGCAGTTCAGCAACGGAGCGTCGGGCCCGCGAGCGGCGGCGGGTTTCTTCCGTCGTTCGCCGCTTGGCCAACTCCTTCCGGCGATGCGCCTCGGCCCCACGACGTTGCCCTTCTGTCGCGGACTGCTCCGACTCGCCACGCTGGGCCGACGCCCGGCGGCGCGGCTTCGCTGTCCGGCGCCGGGCTTCTGCTGCGAGACGCCGCCGCCGCACTGCCTCTGCCCGGCGTCGTGCTTCCATCGCCCGCGGATCGATGCGGCCAGTGCGAGGTGTGGCCGGCTGGCTACGAGCAACCGGCGCGGACCCTGTTCCTCTCGCTACCCGGCGGCCGTGGATCTCCAATATGACAGTTCGCCCTGGGCGTTTGATGTAATCGAGGACGATCCGAACAATTGATTTTCCGCCTCGTCGTAGCGTTATTGGTCCTGCCCAACGTCCTGGTGAAACGTTGATCCGCCGCGACACGATCTCTCTCTGGCCCCTTCTTGAGAAAAGTGAGATCTTGACCAGCGAGATTTGCCCTCGCCGCGTGCGAAACCGCAATGCTGAGAATGCGCCACGCACCTGGCGCATATCTATAACCTCACGCCCCTTGCCAAGATCGACGTTGACGTTTCTCAGCAACGCAAACTGGTTCTGGGCTTGAGCGGGGAACGACTTGACCCCTAGCAGGCAAGCCAGAAACAACAATGATAGTCGCGCAATCAACATGGGCTGCCCCCAACAAAACGAAATTCTGTGATTGGTGCGTTCTGGTGATCTTGGCAACTTGGATCCCCGTTGAGACTTCGTTTCGACGCATGCCGCTACCGTACTCTAAAGCGTGTCGCATAAAATGCTCCCCGCTTTAGCTTCCTTTTGGCTCACGGCTATTCCCTCGCTTCGCTCGGGGCCTCCGCCAGGGCGGCGCTAAGCGCCGGGCCGCGGTCGCGGCCTTGTCATAGAATCCGATTGGATGCGACATGCTTTAATGCCAGGTCATGGGGCGCTGCGGAAAGAGCAGCCCAAATTGAGTCAGATGTCAAAGGCGATGTTGTCAGTCGGATTTCATGTTTGATCTGAGACTGGTCACTCGTCGATTGGCGATCGTTGGTGGATGGTCCGGTATGCGCCCAGATAACTGCCGTTTGGGCTTAGCGATTCGTCGCGATGGGTCCTCACCAGCTAAGCCGCGCCTGAGCACAACATGGTAGAATTTCCCTCAGCTGCGGACGCGCTCTGCTCCGACTGACGGCTTCTGCCTCGGGCCCATTGAAATCAATGCTCAGTCGCAATAGCTGACGCAGCCAGCTTTGGATGTGCTGCAATAAACAAACGTGGCGTCGCCACCGAAGCGGTCATTTTGGCCAAGCTTGACTATTAGAATAGCTGCTTGAACGTCTATGTCTGCTTTTGCAGCAAGTGCGAAAAACAGATCAGGCCAATCACTGTAGCATTTTTTGAGCCAGGACCAATTCGGCAGCGCATTCCTTGTCCGCGAATCGACTTAGTATGGGGCGTAGTACATCGTTCACTTCATTCGCATTCTTCTGTGTGAGCAGGACTTCGGATAGACTGATAGCTGCCCGAAGTTCCAAAACATAAGCGGATTGTGTTGCCGCAATATTCATCGCCTTCCTGAAGCAGGTTTCCGCAAGCGCAGTGCAATTGGCCTCCGTATGCGACAGGCTTGTCGTCCCGCGCAGCCGGTGCAGTTCCGGCAAGTAGAGGCCTTCGCCAGTCTCTTCTGCAAACGCGATCGCTTCGTCCAACACTCGCAATGTGTCTTCCTGTTTGCCCAATTCGCGATAGCATTCCGCCAGCAGTCCCAGCTCGACGAGGCCGCCAGCCTTAAGACCTATGGCTCGGCGCTGTTTAACAGCCACCTCGAAATCCTCAATGGCATCTTCGCCAGCCCCCTCGCCTATGAGTGCCCGACAACGCAGGCCGCGAGCAAACCAGTAAGTCTGAGGGAAGCCGCGTTGCTCAGCTAACCGGATATTTGTGTCGGTACGCTTTTTTGCCTGCATCCAGTTTCCGGCAAAGCAGTCTGTCATCGTCGCATAGTTGAGAACTTGCGATAGCGTTAGAGGGTGCTGGACAGATTCGGCAAGGGCAATGGCATCCGCAGCTTGTTGCACAGCCCGATCACCATAACCAAGATGCCACAACACCCAGCTCCTGTAGGCCAGCATTGACGCAACGGGGTCTTGACCAACCTCGAATGCAAGAGATCGATGTTCGTCAATATCGTCAGGCACTTCCACCCGATCCAATTGTCCAATCGCGACGGAGCAGTTTCCCATTAGGGTTAAGCTACCGGCAAAGGCAAATAGGCCGCTGAGAAAGAGCTTCTTGTCTTCAGACCGTTCGGCAACCTCCAGGCATTCTTCCCCGAGCGTCCCGGCATCACGATGCTCGCCTTGCATCATATGACTACGCCATGAGCCCCACAGCGCTCTGAAGCTTGATGTGTCGTCCTTCAACTCGCTGCCGAGTTCGCGTGCACGTGTATAGGCCAGTCGTGCACTGGCATCTCCTTGTCCTTTTGCGGCCATGAGCGCAGGACCAAGAGTGAGCTGGACTGACAACTCCAATCTGTCGCGTTCCTCGGAGGGTACCAGAGCATCAAGCAGCGCCAGTGCTTTGTCGAGATGATTGATTGCCTCAAGATTTGCCGACCGACGCAGGCCCTGCTCCCCTGCCTGTTGCCAGTACTTAATGGCTTGTTCGTTCAACTCGGCTTCTGTGTAGTGATGTGCAAGAATCTCCGGCTCAACAAGCTGTCCTGTTCCGAGCTTGTCCGACAGACTTTCTGCAATTTCGCGATGGATTTCGTGCCGTTGGCTCCTCAATAGCGAGTCGTATGCTGCGTCCTGAACCAGAGCGTGCTTGAAGGTAAACGTTGCGTCGGTCGATGAAGCGCTTCGGAAAACCAGCTCTGATTGGACCAGTTGTTCGAGAACATCGGAAAGGTTTGTATTGATCCTCGAAGCCACTCTTGAGAGCAAATCATACTGAAACTCGCGCCCAATGACGGCTCCAAGTTGAGCCACGGCCTTGGCACCTGGAGGCAGACGATCGAGGCGTGCGAGCAGAGACGCCTGCAACGTCGTTGGAATGTTTTCGTCTGATGCACCAAGACCAGACTCGACAAGAGACTTCGTCAGTTCCTCGACAAATAGGGGGATGCCGTCCGTGCGTGCCACAATCCGATCAACGACATCTTGCGGAACATGCGAACCGGCAATCGCGCGGACGATGCTTGTCCCTTGGCGTTGACCCAAGCGGTTTAGCTGCAGCGTAGTTACATGGTCGTGGCCACTAACATTGGGGGTCCACTCTGGTCGGAACGTTGCCACCAAGAGAACCGGAGTATTCAGAATTCGCGGGACTAGAAGCTGCAGAAATTCGTTGGTGGTCGGGTCGATCCAGTGCGCATCCTCCAATAGGATCAAAACGGGCTCATCACCTGACCTATTCACCAGATCGTCCACGACTGCTTCAAGCGTCCGCTGTTTGATTTGTGCTGGAGCCATGTCGAGGGGCTGATAACGATCACCTAAATCAAGTGAGATGAGGTTTGCAATAAGCCTTGTTTGAATATCGCTCGATCCGTGAGTTGGCAGAAACGATTCCAGCTTTTTCAGTTTATTCTCACCGCTCTCGTCAGCTTCAAGCCCCGCCGCCAGCTGATAATATTGGATAACCGGGAAGAGAGCACTGTTGGTGTGAAAGGGAGAGCATTGATAGCGCACTGCAAACATAGTTTGCGCCCCTATCGCGTCGAAAAGCTCTTGGCTAAGCCGGGATTTGCCGATACCCGCTTCGCCAGAGATCAGGATCGCTTGGCCCTCGCCGTCCTTGGCTCGCTCCCAACGATCGAGCAACAAACCCAGTTCTGCGTCGCGACCAACAAACCTGGTCAACGCCGTGCCGCGAGCGGACTCAAATCTGCTCTCGCTAAGCTTTTCACCTTCGACACGCCAGGCATCCACGGCGGCTCCGAAACCCTTGAGATCGTGCGGGCCAAGGTCTTCAAGAACGAAGGCTTGCCCAATCAGTCGGCGCGTCGCATCGCAAATAATGACCTGTCCCGGTTTTGCCAAACCCTGCAGTCGTGCTGCTAGGTTTGGCGTCTCACCGGTTACGGCCTGGGCGTCGCGTCCGCTTTCACTCACAAGGTCGCCAACGACGACTTGGCCAGAAGCAATTCCCGCGCGGGCCGCCAGCTCTTCAGCATGGTCACTGCGCAGGCCGGCAACGGCGTTTAGGGCTTCCAATCCAGCGCGGACTGCTCTCTCGGATTGGTCTTCGTGTGCCTGTGGCCAGCCAAAATATACGACAACACCGTCACCAAGATACTTCGCAATATGACCGCCGTAGCGTGTAACAGCACCGGCCACCGCATCCTGGTAGCGCCGCATGACGTCTCGCAGGTCCTCCGGATCCAATCGTGTGGACAAGTCAGTTGAGCCAACAAGATCACAGAACAAAACAGTTAGTTGGCGGCGCTCAGCCTCTTTGGGCAACGAAGCGGTCTGATTGGTTCCGCCGCCGGTGCCGTGATGCTCTGATATCGGGTCTGGATCTTGCGCGACCGCCATAAGAATTCGACGGCGCGGTCCAAGAGGCAATCCCAGCTCTTTTAGATCTTCATCGGTTAGACCGGGCAAATCACGTACGTCGACCTCGTTCTCGGCAAATACATCCACGTATTTGGCCAGCCCCAGCCGCTCCAACCAAGTTCGAATGCCTTCTGACATGGCGCTACCTCTAAAGCAGCAAGCTAACAGAAAGTTCGTCCCGGAACGACAACTTCTCCACGAAGGTTTGGTCAAAAGCTAGAGTCTCTGCCGATCTCCCGAATGTCGGCGCTTTGGTCTTGGTGACCGTCACCGCGATCGGTGATGCTGTGAGGCCCGAACGCCGAAAGGCCCACTTGCTGATGTTCGGGCTGACATTGATATGGCAAGCATTGGGATGCTGCGAAACATCCGTTCATGGTCGACAAGTCGTCTTGCTGATCTCGAGTCGAACCCGTCGCATTTTGCCCAAAACCGGTGTGCGTGAAGATCGGCTTATTTGATCTGGCACACTCTCAATTGGGGAAAGCTTCGGCTACGCTGGCTCCATGAGCTTGTTGGCATAGTCTTGCATGCGTTTTTCAGCCAGCCAAGCCAATGGCCGGCATAACCGCTAAGCGCCCGAAACCGACAAAACCCGAACAGGTTCCTCGAAGCCGGACAGCTTCGCATGGTCCCATTTGCGATCTCGCTCCTGGGCAAGACTGTCAGTGAATGATCTCGATGCGATGCCCTCAGATACGACAATTTCGCCGCCTCCGGCCTGCGATTGCAGCCGCGCCGCCATGTTCACCGTGTTCCCGAAATTCTCGAGAGAGTTGTTCAATCCACCTATATCCGAACTTCAGCGCGACGGGCCGCTTGCGCTTCCAAGCCTCATCTTGGAATGCAACGATAGGCCCGAAGTCTTGGCCGATCCGGTTTCGTGGGCGAAATACAATCGACCTAAATGTCGAAGAAGTCGAAGACGTCATGCACGGCAGTATTGGCGTGCATGAGCGGGTGGAGATCCATCCATTTCTCCAGAAGATCACGTCCGCAAAGAAAAATTCTCGCAGTCCGCCCAAGGAATTCCAAACTTGCGCCGTCTAATCAGAAAACGGAATCAAACCGGGCGTTATGACGGGTGGAAAAGCGTGAATGCGACGACCTAGTGCGCAAGGCAGCCGGCGGAAGTACGGCGGCTTTCGCAGCGTTGATCGATGCCAGCTATGAGCGGATTTACGCCATGGCCTGGCGGTGGGCTGGAAGCAGCGTCGATGCGGAAGACATCACCCAGGACGTCTGCATCAAGCTCGGTAAGGCCATTCGCGGTTTTCGCGGTGACGCGGCGTTCACCACGTGGCTCTACCGCATCACGTACAACGCCACGATCGACCATCTGCGCGCGCGCCAAAGGATGCAGGCCGCCGAACCGTCTCAGATCATGAAGCTGATAGATGGACCGGGCACTACGACTCCGGAAAGCGACCTGATTGATGCCGAGCTCTGGGATCAGGTGCGGGCGCTTCCACCGCAACAGCGCGACACGGTCCTGCTTGTCTATGCGCAAGACCTCAGCCATGGCGAAGCGGCTTTAATTCTGGGATGCAGCGAGAAGACGGTCTCCTGGCACTTGCACGAAGCACGCAAGAAACTGAAAACAACTCTGGAGGTAGCGGAGTAGTTCGATGAGCGAAGCTGATCTCGAAAAGCTGAAAGGCTTGGCAACGCCGACACCAGACGGGCGTGCGCGCGCAAAGGCGCGGGCGGCCGCGCTGGCAAGCTTCAATGAAATAGACGCTTCGCAAAAAAAAGATGCGACGGTGACCAAGGAAAATGTCATCGCCCTGCGTCCGATGCATATCGATCCCAAATGCAACAGGAGATCACTTATGCGTCTTTCCCTCTCTCGCCGCACCTATGCTGTCGCCGCATCGCTCGCAGTTCTCGCCATCGGCGTGCCGGTGGCCTGGCAGGCAACCCGCATCGCCCCGAACTCACCTCGCATGGATGCTCTGGGCGGCTTGCCAAAAAGTACCAGCAAGATTGCGGGAGCCGCCACTGGGTCGAGCGAGGCCGCGAAAGATGATGCCTTACGTCACGTGCCGGCCACGACCAAGCCCCTCTTCGAAAAGCCTGCTCTCGTACTTCAACCTGAGGCCGTTAGGAAGCGGGTGGCTCGTGCGACGGGAAGAACCGTAGTGACGAATGCCCCGCTTGATGCACGTTCAGCCGATGCGTCCCCCGTCACCGGCGGACGCACGCATGCCCGCATTGCCAAGAACAAGCAAAGGCCGCCCGCTGAGAAAAAGCTCATCCGCCGGATTCGAACGGCAACGGCGTCGCCTGACAGGCGTGCTGCGGTGCCCCGGCCGCCCGGCGCCTTGTTGGGCACACTCTCGCTCTCAAGGGATCGGACGGTACTTGCAGCAGAAGTGAGGCAGAAACGCCTCCTTGGTAAGCAGCGACTGGCTGACGGCTACTTTCTCGATGGCGATCGGTTGGCTCGAGTAGCGCCGGAATATGTCGGCCGCGATCTGTTCGAAAGCTTCCGGTCGAGCCCGCTCAGGGTGGTGTCGACAAACCCGGTTTCCACGTTCTCCGCGGACGTCGACACGTCCTCCTATGCCATCGTGCGCCGGTCGCTGAATGCCGGTCGCCTGCCGCAGAAGAACGCCGTCAGGATCGAAGAACTGATCAACTATTTCACCTATGACTACGCGACGCCGGAAAGCCGCGAAAAACCGTTTCGCCCGCAGGTGCGCGTGATGCCGAGCCCGTGGAACCCGCAGACCCTGCTCATGCATGTCGCCATCAAGGGTTACGCCTTGAAAGCAGCCGAGCGGCCGCGCGCCAATCTCGTCTTTCTCATTGACGTATCGGGCTCGATGCAGGGGAGCGATCGCCTGCCGCTGCTCCAGAACGCCTTTCGGATGCTGCTCGATAATCTCAGGCCCGATGACACGGTCGGGCTGGTAACGTACGCGTCGGGTTCGAGCATTGCGCTCAAATCGACCAAAGTCTCGGAAAAGGCGAAGATCCTGGCCGCGATCGATGGCCTGAGTGCCGGCGGATCGACGGCCGGTGCCAAAGGAATTCAAGATGCTTACGCGCTGGCGGAAGCAAACTTCGACAAGGCTGCGGTCAACCGGGTCATACTGGGCACTGACGGTGATTTCAATGTCGGCATCCGCAATCGCGAAGAGCTGAAAAGCTACATCGAGACCAAACGCAAATCCGGCATATTCTTGTCCATTCTCGGTGTCGGCCACGGCAACCTCAATGATGCCCTGATGCAAACGCTGGCGCAAAACGGCAACGGCACGGCGGCCTACATCGATACCATCGGCGAAGCGCGCAAGGTGCTGGTCGAAGAAGCAGCTTCGACACTGTTTCCGATTGCCAAGGACGTAAAATTTCAGATCGAGTTCAATCCGGCTCGCGTCTCACACTATCGCCTCATCGGTTACGAGACGCGCGCCCTCAGGCGCGAGGGCTTCAACAATGACAAGGTCGATGCTGGCGATACCGGATCGGGCCATGCAGTGACCGCGATCTATGAAATGACGCCGGTTGGTGCCGAGCAGAAGCTTGTCGATGGTCTGCGCTATCAACCGACTGCGACGCGAGCAACCGGCGTCAAACCCGATACGAAGGCCGAATTTGCACACCTGAGAATACGCTACAAGCTGCCGAAGCTCGACAAGAGCAACCTGATTGCACTGCCGGTTACTTCTGCCATGCAGGCCCGCTCAGTTGCTGCCACGGATGCTGACATCCGCTTCTCGACGGCGGTTGCCGCTTTCGGGCAACTGCTGCGCGGCGGTATTTATATGCGGGAGTTCGGCTACGATGATGTGATTGCGCTTGCCAGCAGCGCCAAAGGTGCCGATCCGTTCGGCCTTCGCGCGGAGTTCGTCAATCTCGTGCGTCTGGCAAAGTCCGCACGCTAACGCAATTGGTGCCCTATGGGAGGGCGTGCTTGATGCGTGAGGCTTTTCTTCAATTTTTGACACGGTAGTTCTTCACGTTGGCTGTTGCGCCGACCCGCAGTTTCGGCAGGACGGATCGTGGACCGTGCCGCGTGGCGCACGATCCTCGACCGCCGCTGCAGTGCGTTTGGGTTGCCAAGACGACGCCGCGTCATTGCCGCGGCAGAAATCAATGGTCTGCGTCTTCCGCTCCATGAAGACATAGCCTGGCCGCCGCAGTAGAGTAGATTGCCTGGCAACTATTTGCACCAGGTTGCAATGCGATTGGATGACGTGAGATTGACACGATGACCCATGCCGAACCGGACGCTATTGTTCTCGCGAATGCCGCCATGAAAGGTGGTGCGTTCAATTGGGAAGACCCGTTGTGTCTGAACGAACTGCTGAGCGAAGATGAAATCGCAATCCGGGATACGGCGCGCGCCTTCGCTGAAAGCAATCTCATGCCGCGCATTCTCGAGGCCAATCGCAACGAGACGTTCGACATCTCGGTGATGCGCGAGATGGCTGAATTGGGCTTTCTCGGCGCGACAATTGACGGGTTTGGCTGTGCCGGCATCAGCTATGTCAGCTACGGTCTGATTGCGCGCGAATTCGAACGCGTCGACACGTGCTTTCGCTCCGCGATGGGCACGCAGTCGACGCTGGCGATGATGCCGATCTATCTGTTCGGTGGCCAGGACCAGCGCGAGCGCTATCTTCCCGCCATGGCGCAGGCCGAGCAGCTCGGTTGTTTCGGCCTGACGGAGCCCGACCACGGCTCCGATCCCGGA
This sequence comes from Hyphomicrobiaceae bacterium, assembly GCA_051010015.1. Taxonomy (GTDB): domain Bacteria; phylum Pseudomonadota; class Alphaproteobacteria; order Rhizobiales; family Hyphomicrobiaceae; genus CAJQQK01. The sequence continues at coordinate 2,641 of JBPCVZ010000496.1, read as the reverse complement.
GGCATGGCCACCCGGGCGCGCAAGGTTCCGGGCGGCTATCAGATTTCCGGCACGAAGTCCTGGATCACGCACGCACCGATCGCCGAACTCATGATCATCTGGGCCAAAAACGACGATGGCGCCATCAACGGGTTCATCCTGGAGCGCGGCATGAAAGGCCTCGAGACCGCAAAGATCGAAGGCAAATTCTCGGTGCGCGGGTCGCCGACGGGACAGATCCTCATGGACGACGTCTTCGTGCCGGATGAACAACGCCTGCCAAACGCGAAAGGCCTTTCGGCGCCGTTTGCCTGCCTCAACAATGCGCGTTTCGGTATCGGCTGGGGCGCGATGGGCGCGGCCGAGTTCTGCTGGCAGACCGCGCGCCAGTACGCGCTCGATCGCAAGCAGTTCGGCCGACCGCTGGCCGCCAATCAGCTGATCCAGAAGAAGCTTGCCGATATGCAGACGGAAATTGCCATTGGCCTCAATGCCTGCCTGACCTTGAGCCGGCTGCGTGACCGAGGCAAGGCCACACCCGAAATGGTCTCGCTGCTCAAGCGCAACTCCGCAGGAAAGGCACTCGACATTACTCGCTCTGCGCGGGATGTTCTCGGCGGTAACGGCATCTCGGACGAGTATCACGTCATCCGTCACCTCATGAACATGGAGACCGTGAACACGCTCGAAGGAACGCACGACATTCACGCGCTGGTTCTGGGGCGCGCGCAGACCGGGATCTCCGCATTCGCGAACTAGAGCAACAGGCGCAAAGTTTGCACCATCATTGCAGCCTGCAGCGGCGTCGGCTTTGCGCCTAGAGTTGCTCTACACCAAGAATGTAGATCATCGGGCGTTATTGGTCTCACCAACAACGCCCGATGATCTAGCCTGATTTATTCACCAGCCGCGCTGCCGACAGCGCCTGAGGTACACAGCTCCCGGATCAGATCGTCAGACAAGCCGATCTCCTTGAGTACGTCCACGCTGTGTTCGCCGGGGCGAGGTGCGTGACGGTGGATCGATGCAGGCGTGTCGGAAAACCGCGCCGGCGGCGACGTCAGGATCGTTTCGCCTTCGCTCGGATGGCATGTGCGCTGAAAGAAATTCACCGCAGCGAGATGCTCATCCTCGAACAAATCGTCCATCGAGTGCACGGGAGCCCACGGAATTTGCGCCCTCTCACAGGCTTGCGACCATTCCGCAACGGTCCTCTCGGCAACGGCTTCGCCCATCAACGCGTACAGCTCGTCGATGTTTTTCATGCGCTCGGTGTACTTGGCAAAACGCGGATCGGATGCGAGTTCCGTGCGCCCGGAAATCTCGAAGAAGGCGGCCCAGTTGGCGTCGGTGTAGGGCAGGATGCAGATGTAACCATCACGGGCCCTGGCAGGCTTGCGGTTCTCGGAGAGCACCCGGGCGTTGCCGGCGTTGGCGAGTGGAGGGTCGAAGGCACGACCGCCAATGTGTTCGGTGAGGAGGAATGAGGCAACGGTTTCGAACATCGGGACTTCGATATGCTGGCCTTTCCCGGATTGCGCGCGATGGAACAGCGCGGCAAGGATCGCCTGACCTGCCATCAGGCCGACGAGCTTGTCGCTCAGGACCGTCGGCACGTAGCGCGGTGCGTTGCCGCCGACCGCGCCCAATGCGGCAAGACCGGTGATGCCCTGGATCAGGTCATCGTAGGCCGGGCGGGCGGCGTAGGGCCCGTCGGCGGCGTAGCCATAAGCGCCGCAGTAAATGATGTTGGACTTTTCAGCGGCCACCGAGTGATAGTCGAAGCCGAGCTTGGTGATGGCCTGCGGGCGCATGTTGTGAAAGAAAACGTCGGCGGTCTTGATCAGCCGGCGCAGGACGTCCTTGGCGGATTGTTGTTTCAAATCGAGGACAAGGCTGCGCTTGTTGCGGTTGATATTGAGATGGATGCCGCTCATGCCGGCATTGCGGCCCGGACCCATGTGGCGCATCAGATCACCCGCGCCCGGCGCTTCCACCTTGATGACATCGGCGCCCATATCGCCCAGGATCTGGGTGGCGTAAGGGCCGAGAATGATTGTCGTCAGGTCGACAATTCGGACGCCGGCCAGCGGCCCGGTTGGCGATTCCGTCGTGGATGACATTCAAGGCTCCTGGCATGATTCCGAGGCGGCAATTTCGCTCGGTGCGATTGTAACGTCGACGCGCGACCGTCGGGCAAGGGCCAACCCGCCCCGGACGGGATTTTCTCACGGATGTGATGGCCAACGGTTTGCCGGCGCTGTTGCAAGCTGTCAGACTGGTGCGATCACTGCCACTTTCTAACGCCCCCCAGGGAGATCAGTCTCGTGTACTTCGACCCAGGAAAAGTCGGCATGAAGCCGGCTCCCTTCAAGCATACCGTCTACAACGCGCTCGTTGTTCCGCGTCCCATCGGTTGGATTACGACCATGAGTTCGGACGGCGTTATCAATCTGGCTCCCTACAGTTTCTTCAATTCGCTCAGCGCCGACCCGCCCTGCGTGATGTATTGCCCGAACTACTTCAAACCGGGCACCGAAGAACTCAAGGATTCGCTGACCAACGTGGAAGAGACGGGCGAGTTCGTCTACAACATGTGCACGGCGGATCTGCGCGATGAGATGATTATTTCATCGAAGCATTCACCGCGCTCCTTCGATGA
>JBPCVZ010000495.1:0-25524 GCA_051010015.1 Hyphomicrobiaceae bacterium | reverse complement strand
GCTTGGTGGAAAAACTACTCGAAGTCAAAGGTCTCAAGACGCACTTCTTCACGTCCGCTGGCGTGGTCAAGGCAGTCGACGGCATCAGTTACGATGTCGCGCCGGGCGAGACCGTCGCTGTCGTCGGCGAATCCGGTTGTGGCAAGTCGGTTGGCGCTATGTCGATCCTCCGGCTCATTCCTGACCCGCCGGGCAAGAACGTCGGCGGCGAAATCATCTTTAATGGCCGCGATATCCTGAAGCTCCCGGATGAAGAGATGCGCGACATTCGCGGCCGTGACATCGGCATGATCTTCCAGGAGCCGATGACGTCGCTGAACCCGGTGCTCTCGATCGGGCGCCAGCTCACCGAAACCGTCGAGCACCATCTCAAGGTATCGCGCGCCCAGGCCATGGAACGTGCGGTCGAACTGCTCGGCCTCGTCGGAATTTCCGAGCCTCACCGGCGTCTCAAGCAGTTTCCGCACCACTTGAGCGGCGGCATGCGCCAGCGGGTCATGATCGCGATGTCGCTGGCCTGCGAGCCCAAACTGATTATTGCCGACGAGCCAACCACTGCTTTGGACGTCACGATCCAGGCGCAAATCCTCGAGTTGATGAAGAACCTTACCCGCGAACTCGGCGTCGCGATGATCATCATCACCCACAACCTCGGCGTCGTTGCGCGCTATGCCGACCGCGTCAACGTCATGTACGCCGGCCGCATCGTCGAAAGCGGCACCGCCGAAGAGATTTACCACAACCCCAAGCATCCCTACACGCTCGCGCTGCTGCGCTCGGTGCCGCGTATGGATCAGCCGCGGGGTGCCAAACTCGAACCCGTCGACGGCCAACCGCCCGACCTGACGAAGCTCGATGAAGGCTGCGCCTTCCGGCCACGTTGCCGGTTCGCCGCCGATGGCTGCGCCAAGGCGCAACCGGTTCTCGAAGAAGTGGCGCCGGGCCACATCTCAGCGTGTTTTGAAAAAGACAAAGTAGGCCTGGCGGCGGGAGCAGCGGCATGACAATCGAAACGACTATGGAGCGTGCCGCCGGTACGGAGCTCGGCGAGACGCTGGTCCAGGTTCGCGACCTCAAAATGTACTTTCCCGTGACGGAAGGCGCGATCATTCCCCGCGTCATCGCCCACGTCAAAGCGGTCAACGGCATCAGCTTCGATATCAAGAAGGGTGAAACGCTCGGCCTCGTCGGTGAGTCCGGTTGCGGCAAGACGACGACCGGCCGCTGCATGCTGCAGCTCGAACAGGCAACATCCGGCTCAATCTACTATGACGGGCAGGATCTGACGAAGCTCAGCAAGGACGAGATGCGGCCTCTGCGCCAGCGCATCCAGGTCATTTTCCAGGACCCCTATAGTTCGCTCAATCCGCGCATGAAGATCGGTGAGATCATTTCCGAGCCGATGATGGTCCACAAGACCGAGCCCGACGCCGCGGCCCGCGACAAGCGGGTGCGCGAACTGCTCTCCGTGTGCGGTCTCAACCCGAAGTTCGCCGATCGCTACCCGCATGAAATGAGCGGTGGCCAGCGCCAGCGTGTCGGCATCGCGCGTGCGCTCGCGGTGAAACCCGAATTCATCATCTGCGATGAAGCGGTTTCCGCACTCGACGTGTCGATCCAGGCGCAGGTCATTAATCTTCTCGAAGAGCTGCGCGACGAGTTCGATCTCACTTATCTGTTCATCAGCCACGACCTCAGCGTCGTGCGCCACCTATGTCAGCGCGTCGCGGTCATGTATCTCGGCAATATGGTCGAGTTGGCCGAAACCGACGAGCTCTTCGACAATCCGCTGCATCCTTACACCCAGGCTCTGCTGGAAGCCGTGCCGATCCCGGACCCGACAATCGAAAAAGAGCGCGCCCACAAGATCATCACGGGTGAAATCCCGAGCCCGATCAATCCGCCGCCCGGCTGCGTCTTCCATCCGCGCTGTGGCATCGCGGTCGATGAGTGCAAGAAGCTGGTCCCCGAGTTCAGAGAAATCAAACCCGGCCATTGGATTGCCTGCAGTCAGGTATGACAACAGTAATCTTCGATTAGCTTTGTTACACAAAGCTGAACGAACGTTACACAAAGAAGGTGTCGTAAACACTGTTAAGTCAGGCTTGATTGGGCGTTTGTCTAGTCGAAACACAAACTTGATGGGGCGCTGACTTGCACCCCTGCAAAGATCCGATAAACTTTTAGGAGCCCTTGAGCTGTCGCGGCACGCCCCCCACGCAATCGCTCATTCAGGTACTTCCCGCACGGAGTTAACGCGCAAATGCTGCAATATGTGATCAAGCGCCTGCTTTTGATGATCCCAACGATCCTCGGAGCCGCGTTCGTTATCTTCTTTATTCTGCGTGTCGTGCCCGGAGATGTGTGCGAACTCAAGCTCGGCGGCGACGGTGGCCACTACGATCCGGTCCAGGTCGAAATCTGCCAAAAAAATCTTGGCATTGACCGACCCCTGTATGAACAGTTCGGCAAGTTCGTCTATGGCATCTTCACGTTCAACTACGGCGAATCGATGGATACCGGCAAGCCGGTAACACACGAAATTGGCTTGCGATTCCAACTGTCGTTGCAGATCGCAATCATGGCGACGCTGGTCTCGATCATCATATCGATCCCGCTCGGTACAATCTCCGCGGTCTACCAGAACAGCTGGATCGACTATGTCGTTCGAACCGTCTCGATCGCCGGCATCGCGATACCCTCGTTCTGGCTCGGCATATTGATCTTGCTCGGTCTGCTCAACTTCACGGACTGGATGTGGGGGATACGATGGTCCCCACCGTTAACGTACAAGCCGATATGGGAGGACCCGTATCACAACATCAGCCAGTTGATCTGGCCGGCCGTCGCCACCGGATATCGCTATTCCGCGGTGGCGACCCGCATGACACGTTCTTCGATGCTGGAGGTGCTGCGTGAAGATTACGTTCGCACGGCCCGCGCCAAAGGTCTGCTCGAAAAACTCATCATTAACCGGCATGCCTTGAAGAATGCACTACTCCCGGTTGTCACCGTCATCGGTATCGAGTTCGCGTTCCTGATGGGCGGTCTGGTCGTTACCGAACAGGTCTTCAACCTCAACGGGCTCGGGCAGCTCCTGGTCCACTCCGTTACTGGCAAGGACTACACGATGACCCAGGCGATCGTCATGATCATCGTGCTCGTCTTCGTCTTCACCAACTTCGTCGTTGATATCCTGTATGCCTGGCTCGACCCGCGCATCCGGTACAGCTGAGGAAAACTGCAATGGCTAATGTCTCCGACAATGCGCCTGGTGCCCAGGCGATCGATCAACTCGAGGACCTGCGCGACCGTCCTGGTCTCCTGAAGCAGATCAGCACGTTTGCGCGCAAACAACCGTTGGGGTTTGCCGGCTTGCTCGTGGTTATCTTGTTCATCGTCTTGGCGGTGTTCGCGCCGTGGCTGTCACCGTTCGATCCTGAAGCAAGCTCCTATGAGCACATGCTGGCACCTCCGGGAACGGCGTCCGACACCGGAACATTTTATCTGGGTACGGACGATTTTGGCCGGGATGTCCTGACACGGATCATCTACGGCGCCCGCACGGCTCTGTTCGTCGGCTTTACCTGCGCCCTGATCGGCGCCACGGTCGGCCTTGTCCTTGGCGTCGGCAGCGCCTTCTTTGGCGGCAAGGTTGACCTGATCTTCCAGCGCGTCATGGATGTCTTCATGGCGTTCCCGCTGATCATCATGGCGCTTTCGATCGTTGCCATCTTCGGGTCATCGATTCAGAACGTGATCATTGCGATTACGATACCCTTCATACCGAGATGCGCGCGCGTCGTGCGCTCCAGTGCCTTGGCGATACGGGAAATCCCATATATCGACGCAGCCCGCGCCAATGGCTTTTCGAACTCCCGGATCATCCTGCGCCACATGGTGCCGAACGTGATGGCGCCGTTCCTGATCATGCTGACGGCGTTCGTCGGCCAGGCGATTCTGCTCGAGGCGTCCCTGTCATTTCTCGGCCTCGGCGTCCAAGAGCCGGTGCCCGCTTGGGGCCTGATGCTCAAGAACGCGCAGGAATATATCCGCTCCGAACCCTGGATCGCGATCTGGCCGGGCATTGCCATCACGCTCGGTGTGTTCGGCTTCAATTTGTTCGGTGACGCGCTTCGCGACGCGCTCGATCCGCGGCTGCGCTCTTCGCAGTAACGATCGGCACCAGTGCCAAATCCAAATTACCGGCCGGGGCCTCTCTGCTCCGGCCGTTTGTTATGAAAAGCCCGTCGTGATGGCATAAGTCGGCTCAGAACGCCTTGGTCAAGAGGACCCAGTTCTCACCCTCGTTGACCCAACCCTCTTTCACTATCGCCCGCTCGGCGACCTGATGGTAGCCACATCGCTCGTAAAGAGCTCGCGCACCGTGGTTCGCATCCGAAACCATCACGCTCATGCCGAGGCGTCCGGTCGATCGGCCGATTTGGTCAGCAAGGCCGAGCAGACGTGTACCATGGCCTTCGCCGCGAAACTGCGGCTGCACGGCCAAGACATTGACGTACCAGGTTCCGGGCGCCAGGTTCTCGAGTTCCTGCATGGGGCGGAACATGTTGGGAATATCATCCGGCACCGGCGGCAATTCATCAGCGATCTTGTAGCCGATCAGTGCACCAGCGACGTCTCGATCAGCTGTTTCGATCAGCGTCGCGTTGAGGTAGGAGAAGCTGCCCTCTTCCCTCGCCGCTCGCGCCCGACCGACGGACCAGGCATCCTCTTCGGGCCCGGCCATCTGCCCCCATAGATATTCGGGCAAGCCTTCACCTGCATAGTTCACGAGTTCGGCAAGAACCGCAGCATCCGACTGCGCTGCGCGCCGAAATGGAGCGCTGAGTCTCATTTGTGTCTTCTCCCTTGATTGCAGCTCAAACCTGCTGCTTAAGAGAAAACGCAACGCTGTTCTGTGAACTGGCTCACAAAACGCGAGAAACTCAATCCGCCCCCTTGCAACCTATGGCATCCTAAAGCAGTCTCACGAGCAAAATGCGATGTCCCCGATCACGTCAGGAGCCCTTATCATGGCACGTTTCAAGGATTTCACGCCGGCAGGTGTCATTCCGGCGACGCTGCTTGCGTTCAACGACGATCACACAATCAACTGGGCCGAAACCATCCGTCACCTCACACAAGTGGCGGCGACGCCCGGCATCTCGGCGATTACGGTTAACGGCCACGCCTCGGAAGTGCATGGCTGCTCTTTCGATGAGCAGCGCGAAATCCTTGACCGTTCACTGGACGACGTCGGCGACAAGCTGCCAATCATCGCCGGTGTGTTTGCGGACGCCAGCCACGACGCCGCGCGTCTCGCAAAAATGTCCACCGACGCTGGCGCATCAGCGCTACTGGTGTTTCCATCCGGTGTCCTGGCGATGGGCGGCGAGCGCCGCCCTGAGATGGCCGAGGCGCACTTCCAAGCCGTTGCATCCGCCAGCGACCTGCCCCTGATCTGCTTCAACTACGCCCGCTGGACAAATCTCGCCTACCCGCTCGAAACAATCGTCCGCCTCGCCGAGAAAATCCCATCCCTGAAGGCGATCAAGGATTGGACCGCGGAGCCGATGGAACATGAACGCAACATCCGCACGCTGCAATCGCTTGCCCGCCCGATCAACGTACTCACGACCAACAGCGCCTGGCTGATGGCATCGCTGTCGATGGGAGCAAACGGCCTGCTATCCGGCGCCGGCAGCATCATTCCAGATTTGCAAGTCGCCATGTTCCAGGCAATCCAGCGTGGCGACCTCAACACCGCGCGCGCACTCAACGATCGCATGCAACCGATCACGCAGGCGTTCTATGCACCGCCATTCCTCGACATGCACAACCGCATGAAGGAAGCTGCTGTTCTGCTTGGCCGGCAGGATCGCGCTGTCGTCCGTCCGCCTCTGATGAAAATTCCAGAATCCGAAATCCAGCGTATTGACGTCGCCCTCAGGCAGGGGCGTATCGGCCGCGATGGCGCGGAAGAGCTGGACCTTGTCGCCATGACCGGCCTTGCCGCTGAATAGAACCGGTCGGCTCTCGACTTATATGTCTCCGCCCGATGATCCAGGCTGTCGATCACCGCGCTCAACTATGCTTGGCGAGAAACGACAGCAGCAACTGTGTCAGAGCCTCGGGCTGCTCCTCTGGCACAAAGTGCCCGCATTCATCCAGCACGTGCCCCTCGACGTTGGTGGCCACTCGTTCGAGGCTTGCTTGAACATCACCACCACGTCCGCGACCATGCGGATATGACGTGCCACCGCCAACGGCCAGCACTGGCATCTCCAAACGAAATCCAGTCGCAAGCTTGGCCGCGTTCGCCTTCGCATCCTCTCCGATCGTTCGGTAGAAATTGAAACCCGCCCGCAGTGCTCCTGGCTGCGCGTACGTGCGCGTGAACTCATCCAGCGCATCCTCGTCGATAGCATCCCGCCGATAGGCGAACGTTTGATAGAACCACTGTAAATAAAGCCGTTCGCGTCCCTCAACCAGCGCTTCGGGCAGATCAGGTGTCATGTGGAACTGGTGGTGCCAGCGACGCCCACCTTCCGAGAAATCACCGCCGTCTCCCGGGATTACCACATCGACGATGGTCAACGTCGTAACGGCATTCGGATGCGCACTCGCTAGTGCGAAGGCCGTCGGTCCGCCCCAGTCATGGCCGACCAGATGGAACGTCTCATGCCCAAGGTGCCCGTGCACCAGCTGCCATACATCATTTGCGACCGTTGCCTTGTCATAGCCGCCAAGCGGGCGCGACGAGTCACCGAGACCGCGCAGATCAGGCGCAATCACCGTGTAGCTCTTTGCGAGCTCCGGCATTACATGGCGCCACTCGAACCAAGTCTGCGGCCAACCGTGCAGCAGCACGATCGGCGGGCCCGAGCCTGCCGTCACGTGGTGCAGCATAACCTCGCCAACGTCGGTGTAATGGTGATGAAACGAAGAACTGGACGACATCGCTTGCCCCCTGGCACGGTATGGATAAGAAATGCCACCGAGGTTAGCAGCTTACCTCTGATCGTGAAGCCTTGGATAATAACAAAGGTTCGGGAAGGACCGCGCAGCGTCAAGTAAACGCCGGGATAACCTCACCAATGAACCTCTCGAGCGAAGCCTTCTTGGCGGCAAACGGCATCCCGCAATCGATCCAATAGGCATACTCATCGTAGCCGAGCTGCTCGTAGGCTTTAAGCCTCTCAACGACGGTTTTTGGCGTCCCGATAGCCAGGTTCTCTAGCATCTTGTCGGGCGCGAAATGCGCCATGGCTGCCATCTCGGCCTCGCTCAAAGGCTGAATAAGAGCCTGACTGACCGGCCGCTCGTTTTTGAACCACGCACCAAAGTGGCAATAGAAGCGGCTCAGTGCATTCGCGCCTCGCACAACATCATCTGCATCCGACGCAATATAGGCGTGCTGCAAGAGCATGATCTTCGGCCGCTTCGCATCCGTGACTTCGGAACACGCCTTGGTGAAGCGCTGCATCAACGCCTCGATCTCGCCGTCACCCTGCGACAGTGGGGTCACTTGCACGTTGCATCCATTGGCGAGCGCAAAATCGTGGCTCGCCTGATCGCGCGCCGCGATCCAAATCGGCGGTCCGCCATCCTGCAGCGGTTTCGGCGACGACGACGACAGCGGAAACTGATGGAACGCACCGTCATGCACATAGTTGCCCGCCCACAGCTGCTTGATCGCGGGCACCATCTCACGCAAACGCAACCCGGCAGACGTGGCATCGAGACCGGGGCGCATGCGCTCGTACTCGAAACTATAAGCACCGCGCGCAAGGCCGAGTTCGAGACGTCCATTCGAAATCACGTCCGTCATCGCCGCTTCACCGGCAAGCTTGATCGGATGCCAGAACGGCGCCACCACCGTACCGGTTCCCAGCCTGACGTTTTTCGTGCGTCGCGCGAGATCGACAATCGTGATGAAAGGATTGGGCGCGATCGTAAAATCCATTGCATGATGTTCACCGGTCCAGATCGTGTGAATCCCACCGGCATCAGCGATCTCACAAAGCGCAATGAACTCTTCGTAGAGCTGCGCATGCGATTGATCGGAGTCGATACGCTCCATGTGGGCAAACAGGGAGAACTTCACGGACACACACCTCGCGTTCGCAGATCGTCGTTTCCACTATCCGTTGCGCACCTTTTCCACAAATGCAAGCAGCGCGGCATTGACGGCGTCGGGATGCGTGAGCCCGGTCATGTGTGCCGCATCAGGCACGACCACCGCTTCACTGCCGGCGACCTCGGCAGCCATAGCCCGGCTCATATCAGGAGTCGAATTCGGATCATGCTCGCCAGTTAGGAACAGCGCCGGAATGGCAATTGCCGACAATTCTTCCGGGGCGGGCCCGCTGGTGTTCGCAAATGCCGAATAGGCGGCCGCATAACCGGCGTGATCATTGGCCTCCAGCCAGGTCGTGCACATGCGGGCCATCTCGGCCAGTTGTCCCGTCGGGCTTTCCCCGAACCAGCGTAGCACGGGCGCGCTCACGAGCTTCAGGTCCCACGCTTCCCCGACTTGCTCACGCAGCTGTCGGGCACGTTCCTGCACGGCAGCGAGCGCCTCGGGCGTCCGTTGATAGACACCGTTCAGCGGCGCAATGGCCCGGTAGTCATCAGGCGCGGCAATCGCCAGGTCAATTGCGATCAACGCGCCGAGCGAATGTCCACAGGCAATCACCGGCTCGGCAATGATGTCGGAAACAAACCGATGCACCGCCTCAGTGAAGTGGCGGATCGTCGGCTCTGGTTCATCAAGCATCCGGCTTTCACCGAGTCCGGGAAGGTCAATCGCATAGACGGTGTTTCCCACCGCCAGCGCATCGATCTGCGGCAACCAACTTTCTGCCCGGAGACCAACGCCGTGGATCAATAGGATGGCCGGGCCACTCCCGCACCGATGATAGGCAATGCCGGTCGGAGAAACGTTTCGGGAAAGTTCGAGTTGGGACATGGCGCAGCATCCGGCATTTGGCGATATGTAAAGTCAATCGACCCGATGCACGCGGTCAATCGCACTGGCAAGCTTGTTCTGATAGGCAAACAAACCCGGATTGCCACCCGTGTGAATCATTAGAACCCGGTCACCGGGATTAATCACCTTTTCTTCCAGGCAATTGATCAATCCCGCAAGCGTGCGCCCACTATAAACAGGGTCTAGCAGGAGCGCCTCCCGCCGCGCCGCAATGTCGATGGCATGCGCAACGGCATCATTCAACTGTCCATATCCGGGCGCAAGCACGTTGTCGCGGACAATGACATCCGCCTCATTGATCAATGCATCAAATCCGAGCAGCGCTGCGATCTCGCGTGCGCGGTCAGTAATCCGCGGCTTCTGCAAAGCGCTATCACGGCGCACGCACGATCCAATTATCGGTACCTTCCAGCCGGCGGCACGCGCGCCAACCAGAAATCCTGCATGAGTCAGGCCGCTGCCGGAAGGGACCAAGACAGCATCCGGAAGTGGGCCTTCCCATTGCTCCAGCGTTTCAGCAGCTCCGCCGGCATAGCCGAGTCCTCCCGTCGGCGGGTGATCGGCACCAAGATGGATGACGTAGGGTTTTCGGCCTGCCCGAGACAACTCGTCGGCACGGGCATCGAGCGCTGCATCGGCCGCCGCTTCATTCTCACCTTCCGGGAAATGATGAACAACCGCACCAACCATCTCGTTGAGTAGCACGTTGCCGGAATGCTGCTGCAGCGCATCGGTACCCGCAACCCGATCCTCGAGCTGAACTTCGGCAGCAAGGCCGAGCTTCGCTGCCGCTGCCGCTGTCGTGCGCACGAAATTCGACTGCACCGCGCCTGTGACGAGCACCGTGTCGGCGCCCGCGGCGACGGCGGCTCCCATGTAGTATTCGAGCTGACGTACTTTGTTGCCGCCAAACGCGAGGCCATTGCAGTCATCGCGTTTGGCAAAAAGCGTTATCCCCAGATCACCACCCAGATTCGCGAGGCAGTCGATCGGCGTCGGATGGTGTCCGAGCGCGACATGCGGATGCCGCTCTAGCGCAGCACGCAGCGGGGCCGTATCAATAGTCACTGCGCGCTCCAATCAAAACGCCGGTTGGGTTTGACGCCGACGCTGGAAGAGAATGACCACGCCCAGCAACAGCAGGGCTGGAATATAGAACACTTCCTTCGGCATGCGATCATTCGGGACCTCGATATTCTCGATCACGACGGGCTTATCCGAGTAGAAGTCGAATGACTTCAGCTGATTCTCGAATTTCGATGCCGGCAGTGGCTCTTCCAACTTCGCCGTTTTGCCTTCGATAGCGAATGCAAGGCCGGACTTCGCAAGCCGTGCCTCGGCCTTGCCGGCTTTCCCGACCGGAACGATCAGCGTCGTTCGGTCGGTCTTGTCTTCGTCATTGAAATTCGGACCGCTGACATTGACGCGCAGCTCCGATCCCGGCGCCGCCTTGCCAGCGATGGCCGAAATCTCGGTTCCTGGCCGTTGATCATATTTCGGCTCGATCTGATCGAGGAAGTACCCCGGCCTGAACAAAGTGAACGCGACGAGCAGCAAGGCCACGGACTCCCAGGCGCGGCTCTTGGCAAAGAAATACCCTTGCGTCGCGGCCGCAAACAGCATCATAGCCAGCGTCGCGACAATGAAGACCAGCACCGCCTTTCCAAAACTCACATTGATCAGCAGCAGTTCCGTGTTGAAGATGAACAGGAACGGCAGCAGCGCCGTGCGAATGTCGTACATGAAGCCCTGCACACCTGTGCGGATCGGGTCACCGCCGGAAATCGCGGCAGCTGCGAACGCGGCCAGGCCAACCGGTGGCGTATCATCCGCGAGAATCCCGAAATAGAACACGAACAGGTGCGCAGCCACGATCGGAATGATGAGACCGCTTTTAGCCCCCAGCGTCACGATGATCGGCGCCATCAGGCTCGACACGACGATGTAGTTCGCCGTCGTCGGCAGCCCCATTCCCAGCACCAGGCTGATCACCGCAACCAGCAGCAACAGCAGCATCAGATTGCCGGCCGAGATAACCTCGATGAACTCCAACAGAACGTTGTGTGCGCCAGACAACGACAGCGAGCCGATGATCACGCCGGCCGCCGCTGTCGCGATCGCGATTGATATCATCGCCCGGGCACCCGCGATCATCCCTTCGAAACACTCGAGCGCCCCACGGCGAAAGCCAGTGTTGACCTCTCCCGCTTGACCGCGAAACACAGCTTTCAGCGCATACTGCGTCAACGTGACGAAAATCATCGCGAAGCAGGCCCACGATGCTGCCAATGCCGGGGATAGTTTTTCGGGTGTCGGCAGGATGGCCCAGATCAAGATGATAATCGGCAGCACATAATAGAGGCCGGTTACCGCCACATCCGCCGCGCGCGGCAGCGTCGTTAACGGTGCGTCCGGGTCATCCATTTGCAAATCCGGTGCACGTGATGCGAGCGCAATCAAGACAACATAAGCGAAGCCACAAACGATGATCACGCTGGTCAGGTTGAGTCCGGGCGCCATCGCAGCAATGAAATCAAGCGCATAGTAGATCGCAGCGAACAGTGCGATCGTCATGAAGATCCCGGTCATCACACGCAGCAACCGCACGCTCAATGTCAGCGTCGCGGATGGCTTTTCCATGCCTTTAAGGCCAAGCTTCAAGGCTTCAAGATGAACGATATAAACGAGCGCGATATAGGAAACGAGCGCCGGCAGCAACGCATGCTTCAGAAGCTCGGTGTACGGCGTGCCGGTAAACTCTGCCATCAAGAACGCGGCTGCACCCATTACCGGCGGTGTCAGCTGGCCGTTAGTCGATGCAGCAACCTCGACCGCGCCCGATTTTTCCGGTGACAGACCCGTTTTCTTCATGAGCGGAATGGTGAACGTCCCCGTCGTCACCACGTTCGCAATCGACGAGCCGGAATAGACACCGCTCAGCGCCGAAGCAACGACAGCAGCTTTCGCCGGGCCGCCACGCAGATGGCCAAGCAGTGAGAAAGCCAACTTGATGAAATAATTGCCAGCGCCGGCTTTCTCGAGGATCGAGCCAAACAACACGAACAGGAAAATCATCGTCGCCGAGACATCGAGCGCCTTGCCGAAAACGCCCTCATCCTGGATCCAGTAGTGCCACAGTGACTTACCGACGGACGCGCCCTTCCAGCGCAACGTATCAGGCACCCACTCCCCGGAACCGAAGAAGACGTAGGCGACAAATACGGAAGCAACGATCAGCAGCGGCAGACCAAGTGAGCGATAGACCGAAATTGCCACAACGATCAGACCAAGCGTACCGATCACGATGTCCGTATTGTTGAACGAACCCGAGCGGTTTGCGATCGTTTCGTAGTTCACGACAGCGTAGAAACAAACGATAACGCCGAGCGCCGCCAGCACCCAGTCGTAAATCGGCACGTCGCGCCGCGAACTGGATTTCAGCAGCGGATAGGCCATCGCCGCAAGCACGAGTGCAAAAGACAAATGCACACGCCGCGCATGATTGAGCATGTCTAGAAAAAAACTGAGCCCGGTCACTTCAGCGAGATAGTACGGCAGGGCTGTAGCAATGAAGAGCTGATATACCGACCAGCAGAATGCGATGCCAAGAAACAGGTTGAGCTGCCAGCCAACGGGGTTGCGTGCCCCGGTTTCAACATCGGCGACAAGCGCATCGGCGGCAGAGGGTGTGTCAGCGCCGGGGGTTGTATTATCAGACATGCTTTGGCTCACGGTGACATATCCGTCAGCAAAGCTTCTGCGTCACCTGAGCCCGATTGCCCGCTTGGCTCGAATGTAGGTGATGCCGTTAGTGGCCTGCCGTGGATCGTGGAATGATGAGTGCGCGCGCAACGAACGAACGAAATACGGCGGCCAGGTACCCCTGACCGCCGCATCCTGGATGTCTACTTAATCCAGCCTTTTTCCTTGTAGTACTCTTTCGCACCATCATGGACCGGTGCGGAGAGACCGTCTTTGATCATTTCCGCCGGCTTGAGGTGATTGAACGCCGGGTGCAGCTTCTTGAACTGGTCAATGTTCTCGAAAACAGCCTTGACGACTGTGTAGACAACATCGTCAGGCACATCGGCAGACGACACGAACGTTGCGCCGACGCCAAACGTCGTGACATCTTCCTTATTGTTGTACATTCCCGCTGGAATCGTCGCCTTACGGTAGAAAGGATTGTCCGCGACCAGCTTATCAATCTGCGGCCCGGTCGCGTTCGACAACTTGCTCGCACAGCTGGCGATCGACTCTTGCGTCAACGCCGAGGGGTGCCCGACAAGCCAGAAGTAAGCATCGATTTTGCCGTCGCACAGGGCCTGGGCCGTCTCGGCGGATTTCATCTGTGCAGCCAGTTTCAAGTCGCCACGTTTCCAGCCCATGGCCTTTTCGATGACTTCGTAGGTGCCGAGCGTACCCGAACCGGGATTGCCGATGTTGATCCGCTTGCCTTTGAAGTCTGTGATATTATTGATCCCGGCATCGGCGCGTGACACGATCGTCACTGGCTCCGCGTGAACCGAGAACACGGCGCGGAGTTTCTTGAAGGCGCCTTTGTCCTTGAACTTCGACGAACCGTTGTAAGCATGGTACTGCCAGTCCGACTGTGCAACGCCGAATTCAAGCTCGCCGCTGCGCACTGTATTGATGTTGTAGATCGAACCGCCGGTTGATTCAGCTGAGCAACGAATGCCGTGCTTCTTGCGGCCCTTGTTGACCAGGCGGCAAATGGCACCGCCTGTCGGATAGTAAACGCCGGTCACGCCGCCGGTTCCGATCGAAATGAACTTCTGCTGCGCCATCGCCGTACCAGCACCAAGTGCGGCACTCGCGGCAACTGCAAGACCTGTGTAACGGATCAGCTTCATTTGGGTCTTTCCTCTCTCGCATTTTCTGAAGAGCGGTGCAAAGCACCTCAACGTCCCCAAGCTTTCCTCGGGACAGACAACCGGGTCAGGGCCTCCGAACTGCAGCAAGCCCTGCTGGCTTCTCTCGTGTTCGGCTCGGACGTTCCAAAACGTGCAGAGTAACCCTTGCCATCATTCTCCATCTCTGACGGATTGGACAGTTTTTGGGACGTTGATCAAGCAATCAGTGTTCCGCCGGACGAGAGCATGGCATCGTCGACGACTGACGCTTCATTGCTGCAACCTAGACCAGTACAAACCCGCTTCGCAAGTTCAACGCCTATACGTATTTTCCACCATGCAATCGAATATCGAATGGCAACGACCGCGTTAACCTTAGACGGTTGGACGCTCGCGCGATGGCGTGTCAGGTTATGATGCTCAACACCCAGCTCGAACGAACGGAGACCACATGGCGACTTTTTTGCTGATACACGGCGCCTACCAGGGCGGCTGGATTTGGAAGCCGATCGTCGAGCGTTTGCATGCCGCCGGACATAGTGCTTACGCACCATCGCTCGACGGTTGCGCCGAACGCGCCCATCAAATGCGCGCCGGCATCAAGACAGAAACACATGCCGACGAGATGGCACAGTTTCTTCACTATCATGACCTCACCGACGTCATCTTGGTTGGCACATCAAGTGGCGGCATGGTGATGGCCCGGCTTGCCGAACAAGTTCCGGAGCGCATTGCTCGGCTGGTCTTTGCCGATGCGCTGATGCTCATGGACGGTGAGAAAATTCGCGACATCGTCACCCGTCCGGCCGCCGTCAACACAGACCTTGCGTTGGGCCCTTCGCAAGAGGATGCTGAAACGCGCTTGCTCGCTGGTTTGGACCCGGATTTGCGCCGCTGGGCCGCAGAGCGCTTTACCTTGCACCCGACGGCTGTGTTCCATCAGCCGGTCAAACTCGAAAGATTTTGGGACATGACCTGGAAAGCCTCCGTGCTCTACTGCAGCCAGGCTGTCAATCCCGGCGAGGCGCACTTGCGACGCGGCGCCGAAAAACTCGGCGCGCAGTGGCATGTCATCGACACCGGACATTATCCAATGCTGAGCACACCGGACCAGCTCCTCGAAGTCATCCTTGCCCAATAGGCCGGTTCGCTGGAGGCGCTTCAGCTGGCTTCGATCAGCGCCCGTAGCGGCGCAATAGGTGCCGCACTGATCTTGCCAGTCCCGACATCGCGAACAAACAACCCGCGCAACTCATGGCCACGCATGACGACCCGATCGTTACATCTGCCCTCGTATACGACCCGCAACGTCTTGTTGCGCCATTCATCGATGCTGAGTGTAATAATGAGACGGTCACCATAGGTAATCGGGGCCAGGAAACTGGCGCCCGCATCGATCAATCCTGTGCCCATGGTGCCGAGCTTCTGCGCGAGAATCCTTTGGTCGAGGGAGCGGTCTTTGAGGAATGCATGGTATGCCGCATCAAACCAGCGAAAATAGTTCGGGTAGTAGATGATACCGGCCGGATCACAATGTCCCCAGGAAATGTCAACGGCAAACTCGAACGGCGCCACGGCCATAAGCTGTTCTCCACGATTGAACTGCTTTTGCTATATGCAGTGGCTGACCACACCACTGCAAGTCGGTTAGTGTGCCCAGGCGGAATACGAAAACTGGACGAAGGATCGTGCGACACCTGAAGGCAATCGACATCATCGGCGGCGGCCCGGCCGGTCTGTACGCTGCCACGCTCCTCAAGCGCCAGATGCCGGGGGCGAAAATCCGCGTCTTTGAACAGAACTTGTCTGGCGCAACATTTGGGTTCGGCGTCGTATTCTCAGACCGTGCGCTCGACTTCCTCAAGGCGGACGACAGCGAAACGCACGATCTGATCGCGCCGGCGATGGAGCGTTGGCAGAACATGACGCTCGTCCACCGCGGCGAAACCGTGACGCTGGACGGCATTGGCTTCGCCGCGATCGGCCGATTGCAACTCCTCCAGATCTTACAGACGCAGGCTTGCGCCGCCGGCGTCGAGTTGCTCTACGGCCAGCGGATAGAGAACATCGACGCCCTCGACGCTGATCTGATCATCGGCGCCGACGGCCTCAATTCCATCGTGAGAGCTGCCGATCCGATCGGCTTCGGAGAAACGCTCGGCGCATTCGATAATCGCTTTGCGTGGTTTGGCACAAAACGACCGTTCGATACGCTGACGCAGACGTTCATCGAAACTCCGCATGGCGCGATGAACGCACATCACTATCGCTACGCGCCTGATATGAGCACGTTCATCGTCGAGGCCGATCCCCAAACATTTTTCGGCCTTGGCCTTGCCGACACGAACGAAGCGCAGTCCGCCGCGATTTGTGCGCAGTTGTTTGCCGACGCACTCGACGGAGCGCCGCTTCTTACCAATCAATCGCACTGGCGACAATTTCCCAAGCTGTGGTGCACGCAATGGGTTTCCGGCAACCATGTCCTACTAGGCGACGCCGCTCATACAGCGCACTTCTCGATCGGCTCGGGAACACGTCTTGCAATGGAGGACGCCATTGCGCTGGCTCGCGACATCGCTTATCCTGATGCTCTCCAAGACGCCCTCAGTGCCTTTCAGGCAGACCGCATGCCGATCGCGGAAAAAATCGTCACCGCAGCCAATACGTCGGCCGCTTGGTACGATCGATTCGCAAGCAAGATGGCCTTGGCACCCCTCGACTTCGCCTTCGACTACATCACACGCTCCGGACGCATCGATATGGATCGGTTGCGACAGCTCTCACCTGAATTCATGGCCGCCTATGAGGCACATCGAGCGGAGGAATCGTGAACACAATCGTTGATCCCGTCGGGCATGACACGCCAGGCGCGCGCGAGATCGGCTTCGACAAATCGGCTCACCCTAACGCCAGTGCCATTCTGTTCGACAATCTTGCACGCGACCGGAACGCGCGCGCCCTCGATGGACCGATGGGCACCCGCACCTTCGCCGAGCTTTGCCGCGATGCCGCGCAATGGGGAAATGCCTTCCAGTCTTTTGGCTTGCACCGCGGGGATCGCATCGCATTCTTCACCGACGACACTCCAGCTTACGTCGCCGCGTTCTTCGGCGCCGTCCGGGCAGGATTCGTGCCCGTCCTCCTCAACACACAATCACCGCCCGACCTGCTGCAGTACTATCTCACGGACAGCGCAGCCCGTCTGGCCCTCTGTGAGACGACCTTTGTCGAAACCTTCTCGCGCGACGCCGTCGACGGAACAGCATTGGATCGCATCATCGTTGTCAACGGTGATACGACGATCGACGATGGTCTGAAGCTGGCTGCCGCTAATTTCCTTGCTGGACATCCGACCACATTGGCCTGCGCCGACACCGGCCCTGACGACATGGCTTTCTGGATGTATTCGTCCGGCTCGACCGGCCGACCGAAAGGTATCGTGCACCTGCAGCACGACATGGCATACACCGCCCAGACCTACGCCGCCAACATCCTTGACTTGCACGCTGGTGATCTGTGCTTCTCGATCCCGAAAATGTTCTTTGCCTATGGCTTCGGCAATACCGTTACGTTTCCATTCTCCGTCGGCGCCGCCAGCCTTCTTATGCCGGGACGCCCCGACCCCGGACGCATTCTCGAGCTCATCGAGACCTATCGCCCGAGCATTCTGTTTGGCCTGCCAACCCTGTTCACGGCACTCTGCCGTGCGCCGGAAGCAAATGCCCGTGACCTATCGAGTCTCCGCCTCTCGATCTCGGCAGCCGAAACGCTGTCAGAAGAAATCTTCAACGCGTGGAAGGCGCTGGCCGGTCACGATACCATTGAGGGTCTCGGCTCGACGGAGTTGCTGCACATTTACCTGTCGAACACCCTCGATGAGCAGCGCCCTGGATCTGCCGGCCGGCGCGTACCGGGATATGAAGTCGTTCTTCGCGACGCCGATGGCAATCCCTCACCGCCTGGTGCCGAAGGCGTCATGTGGGTGCGTGGCCACTCTTCCGCACCGCTCTACTGGAACCGCCCGGACACAACGGCCGACACGATGCGAGACGATTGGATCTACACCGGCGACCGCTTTCTCGAACGCGACGGCTACTATTATTTCCAGGGCCGTGCCGACGATCTCGTCAAGGTCTCCGGCCAATGGGTCTGGCCTCTCGAGGTCGAGCGCTGCCTGGCCGAGCACCCTGCGGTGCACGAATGCGCCGTCATCGCCGAAACCATGGCCGACAAGCGCACGACACTACGCGCGGTCGTCCGCCTGCGCGATGGCGAAACCGACGACGACGAGCAGGTCCGGCGCCTCCAGGACTATGTCAAACAGACGTTGCAACCGCACAAATATCCGCGCATCGTTGACTTTACCAACGACATTCCGAAAACGGGCACCGGCAAGATTGACCGCCAGGCACTGCTGCGCGCCGCTGACGGCAAAGGAGATCAGCCATGACGACAGCGCCAACCGAGACACCCGAACGCAAGGCGTTTTATGAACGCATCGACAAGGACAACCTCACACCGTTGTGGAGCGTCCTCGGCGACCTCGTTACACCTGAACCGAAATCCGGGTGCCGGCCCTACGGCTGGAAGTTCGACACTGTCCGCGAGGCTATGATGGAGGCCGGCAACCTGATCACCGCCAAGGAAGCCGAGCGCCGCGTCCTGATCTACGAGAATCCCGGTCTGCGCGGCCAATCACGGATCACGACATCGCTCTACGCCGGCGTCCAACTCGTGCTCCCGGGCGAGGTCGCCCCCGCTCATCGCCACACGCAATCGGCGCTGCGTTTCGTGCTTGAGGGCTCCGGCGCCCACACCGCCGTCAACGGTGAAAAAACCATCATGGAGTATGGCGACTTCGTCATCACCCCGCCGATGAGCTGGCACGACCACGGCAACGAGACCGATCAGCCGATGTTCTGGCTCGACGGCCTCGACATCCCGCTGGTCTCGTTTCTCGATGCTTCGTTCGCCGAAAGCCTTGGTGAAGACGAACAACCTGTCACGCGCGAGACCGGACAAAGCTACGCCGAATACGGCCACGCGCTGATGCCCGTCAACGCGGAGCAAGCAGGTATCTCCTCTCCAATCTTCAATTATCCTTATATTCGCAGCCGCGAGACGCTTGATGCCATGCGGCGCGGCTCCGACCCCGATCCGTGCCACGGCTGGAAGCTGCGTTACTCCAACCCGCTCGACGGCGGCTCGGCAATGCCGACCATCTCGACCTTCATCCAGATGTTGCCGGCCGGCGCCACGATGCCGTACCGTTCGACCGACGCAACGATCTGCGTTGGCGTCGAAGGCAGCGGCACATCGACCATCGGCGATGTTAAGATTAACTGGGGACCGCGCGACGTTTTCGTCGTGCCCTCATGGCATTCTGTTGTCCACGACGTCGCCGAAGAGAGCGTGTTGTTCTCATTCTCGGACAGGGTCGTCCAGGAAAAACTCGGCCTGTGGCGTGAGCGCAGAGGAAACAATTGATGAACCGTCTGTTGATGATTGCGACTGTCCTGACCATCGCGCTCCATGCGCCATCGGCGACGGCGCAATCAGACAACGCGTTAACGCCTCAAACGGCGCCCGTCTCGTATTCTGCGATCCCGGCGCCATCCGCCAGGGCGACCGGCAACCTGCTCCGCCGCATCCAAAGCTACGGCTGCCGCGTCTGCCGCCGCGGCTGCGTCCGCGACTTCAAGATCGACTGCTACGAGAGTGACCGCTGGTGTCGCCGCCAGTTCGTTCGATGCATGCGCGAATGCTGGGAGTTTGTCTGCCGTTAGCAAGCACGCGGTCCTTTTTGACCTCTTGGCGAAATATCCGAATATCAGGCATGCCGACCTCTTGGCGTTTGGCACCGCCGTGATTTAGGCTTCCCCCGGACAACAAAGCAGCCAAGTCTGGAGGAACGACATGAAGGCCGTCTATTTCCTTGGAGATCGCAAGCTCGACATCCGCGAAGTGCCTGATCCGACGCCCGGCCCGGGCGAGGTCATCCTTGAAATAAAAGCCTCCGGCATGTGCGGCACCGATCTCAAATACTACCGCTCGTCCGGCGGCGCATCGGCGATGGGCCTTGGCGGCGACGGCACGCCGTTCATCGGCGGCCATGAGCCCTGCGGCATTGTCGCCGAAGTCGGTCCCGGCGTTCCCGAACGCGAGGCACAGGTTGGCCAGCGCGTCATGAACCACCACTACGAAGGCTGTGGCACCTGCCGCCATTGTAAGGGCGGCTGGACGCAGATGTGCGACGACGGCTCAACGGTATTCGGCGGCAATGGCGACGGTGCCCATGCCAAATACATGAAGGTACCGGCGCACACGCTCGTACCCCTACCGGACGAGCTCAGTTTCCAGGCCGGCGCGGCAATCTCGTGCGGCACCGGCACCGCCTGGGGCGGCCTGCAGCGGCTCGGCCTGATGGGTAACGAGACGATCGCAATCTTCGGCCAGGGCCCGGTCGGGCTCAGCGCGACGCAGCTCGCCGCCGAAATGGGCGCCCGCGTCATCGCCCTCGACGTCGACGACGGTCGCCTCGCCCGCGCCAAGGAATTTGGTGCCGACGTCCTGATCAACGCGCGTGCCAACGATGTGCCGTCCGCCATCCGTGACGTCACCCACGGTGAAGGCCCGGAATGCGGCATGGACTGCAGCGGCGCCTCGGAGGCGCGTTCGCTGGCGATCAAGTCCGCGCGCAAATGGGGCCGCGTCTGCTTCATCGGTGAGGGCAACGATGTTACCATCGATGTGTCGTCCGATATGAACCGAAAGCAGCTCACCGTGATGGGCAGCTGGACGTTTTCCAAGAACGGCCAGGCCGACTGCGCCCGCTTCATCGCCGACCGCAAGATCGACGTTGACGCGCTGTTCACGAACAGCTGGCCGCTCGAAGACGCCGTCGCGGCTTACGAGCTGTTCGACCAGCAGACAGCGGGCAAGGGTGTCCTTGTGCCATCGTAGGGGGAACGGAAATCAACAACGATTTCTACGCCCCCTTCCGTCTGCTGTGAACCGGCAAGCAGACGGCTCAGCGCTCAAGAAGCGACGGCCGGTTTTGACCCTGCCTGATTCACGAAGCGAATCCTGACACGATTCCTACTGGGATTTGCGGGTACAGGGCATAAAGCGGTTCATTGATGGTCAGGATAGGCTTCAGGCGACATTGAGATTTGTCGAATGATTCATCACACTCCCGTCGATCGTTTCACTATGCGATTTCCGCGAGCGTGAGCAACGGAAGCGCTGATGCGACGCGATTGAGAAGCGCATTGCAGAATGCGAGTGCAACACAGAGGAAGAGGCGGAGCAGATTGCGCATCGCTATTGTCTCGATGAGCGGCAGATATCGAACGGGATGGGAAAGTACAGCTCGACGGCTGCTCTGACACGGGTCGAAGCGACCGCCGGTATCGGCGTTTGTCTTGCTACAACTTCGGCCTAGGCTTTCTACGAAATCTTTGATTTGCCGCAAGAGTTAGGTAATCTCCATTCAATGATTTCGGAGAGATTTCATGCGACTAATCTTTATTACTATTTTTCTGTCTCTTGCGTTGCCGGCCGCCGCTGCGAAGCGCGTAGCGTTGGTCATAGGGAATGGCGCGTACACGGTCCAACCGTCACTAAGGAATCCTGTTCCGGATGCAAAGGCCATTGCCGAGCGGCTAACCGCAGCAAATTTTAAAGTTACGCTCGGGATCGACCTGACGAACCAAGGCATGCGGCAAACGATCAATGAATTCGCAGCGACCGTGCCTGGGTCCGAAGCGGCGCTGTTGTTCTTTGCTGGCCATGGTGTCCAAGTGAATGGCGAGAACTATCTGATCCCTGTTGATGCCAAAATTAGACGCGTTGCTGATCTCACATGGCAAACCGTACGGCTATCTACGCTCGTGAGCGAACTCGAGGGACGAGGTCGAACCAGCATCATCATCCTGGATGCGTGTCGGGACAACCCGGGACTTGCACGCCGTCTGCGCGGCCTAGGCAGCGGTAGGCGCCAACTCGCGGTCGGTCAAGGTCTGGCGCAGGTGTCAGCCCCTGATGGCTCCTACGTGGCGTTTTCGACAGCACCTGATACTTTCGCGCTGGATGGTGATGGTAAACACAGCCCGTTTGCCGGCGCACTGATCAAGCATCTTCCAACGCCGGGACTTGACATAGCGTTGATGATGCGTCGCGTACGACATGACGTTCGCGAGAGCACGCAACGGCAGCAAACGCCTTGGGACAGCTCTTCTCTGACACAACCCTTTTACTTTGTTCCGCGCACACCGACTACCGGCTCTTCCAGCCTGCCCAAGTCAGCTACAACGAGACCAACCGCTAAAACCGCTCCGCCAGGGCCGAGAGTGACCGCACGAGAGGCCTTCAGAATCACGAAGTCAATCGGTACTTGCGAAGCGTACAACTACTTCCTGCAGGACTATCCCAAGGGCTTTCTCGCAAACATGGCAAGAGCTTGGAAGGTGCGGAACTGCAAGACGCAACTGCCGCTGGGACCGCAACAGGCCGAACAGCCACCAATTCCCACAAAGAAGAACTTGGCGTCTGTTCCCAAAACACGAGAGCGAAAGCGCCCCAAGCGAATTGGTTCGTCTCGTCGGCCGAACAAGAAAACACCGAGCAGATCAAAAAAGCGGACCAAATCCAAGACGGCGCAAAAAAAGACACGGCCGAGAAGAGCGCCCAGTAGACCGCAACCAAGGACATCTGCCGCCTGCCGGGAATGGAGAAGTTGCATCAGAATATTCCCCGTATACGGCACGACGACATGCCCCAGAAAGCCACAAGGGTGTTGAGCGAAAACCGCAATTTGCAGACGGCGTCCAGACCTAGTTACCGTACTCTTGAACCGACCAATGACCAGCGAGCGGCTCAGACAGACTTCACCATGAGGGTCTTCCTGAGTGCGAGGAGGAGCACCTCGTCATGCCGCATCCCCTGCCACTCGATGCCGTAGCCCAGATAGCGGTACAGTGACACGGCACGTTCATTGTCAGTCAACACCTCCAACCTGGCCGTGCCGTATCCTCTATCAGCGATGATTTCCTCCAAGGCTGAAAGCAACGCCGTGCCAACGCCATATCCTTCAAAATCTGGGGCGACCCAGAGGTCACTGATGTAGTTGTCTCCGTCTTCAGTCGCTGCAAACCCAAATAAGTTGCCATCGCCCTCGGCAACAATCACCTGGATGGTGTGAGTCCGCGCGAACAATTCAAACGTCTTGGGAGCAATGCGTTCACGGACTTCGGGACAAACATGCGGACTTATTCCCTTGAGCCAAGCCTGGTGGCCAACGGCACCAATCCGTCGGGTGTCCTCGACCCGTGCCGGACGTATGCTGAATTCATCCATTCTGCACCAACAGCGACGCCGCATCACTCAGCAATGTCGCCTCCTGCACTTTGGCCCTTTGCAGCCCCATTTGGTTTGTCGAAGCAGTGTTAGTTGCCGACCCGAGAACGGACACGTCAGCCAAATACCCAGATCGCAGCAAGCATGCCGTCAATTGATCACCGCGCCTAACCCCCGCGCCCCACAAGCAACGCCTTCTCCAACATCACGTGTATCCCCTTGTTGCCATTGACCACTTGCGTCACGCGCAGGTCGGCCGCAAGCGAGCACAGCGTATAGGCCTCGGCTCGCGTCAGCCCGGTGCGCGTAACGATCAAATCGATCATCTGGCGCAGCGCAATGACGACGCAGTCGTCGAGGTCGGGATCGAACGCCATCGTGATCATGTGCGTCGGCGTCTCCGCCAGCGGCCAATCGAGCGCCATGTCCTTGCGCACGTGAAGCTCGAATGTGCCAATCAGGCCGGTCTCGATCGCCGTCACGCAGACCTCGCCGTCGCCTTGAGCACCATGCCCGTCACCGGCCGAGAAATTGGCGCCGTCGACAAACACCGGCAGGTAAAGCGTTGTGCCGGCAACCAGCTCCTTGTTGTCGAGATTGCCGCCGTTGCGCCGCGGCGGCAGCGTGCTCACCATGCCCCAGGCCGGCGGCGGCGCCGTCGCCATCACGCCGAAAAACGGTTTCAGCGGAAGCTCCAGCCCCCATGGCAGCCGTCCGATCATGCGATCTGCGTCGAGCGTGATGTGCATCAGGTGCGTTTCGTCGAAATCATCCGGCAGCGCACCAACAAGCGGGCGCACGCGGTTGTAGCCCCAGTCATAATTGAGCGCGATGTCCTGGATGCGCACTTCAAGCACGTCACCGGGCCGGGCGCCCTTCACGGCCACCGGTCCGGTGCAGATATGCCCGGGCAGCTTCATCGCCACGTCGCGGTGAATGGCACGCAGCATCTCGGGCACGACGAGCGGCGCTTCCGGCATGTCATCAGGCCGTCCCGACACCGTCGACAGGACTACGGTCTCGCCGCTGTCGATCGTCGCCAGCGGCTCCAGCGCCGCATCGAAGTAGCCCCAGTGAACCGTATCGGTTGCCGCGTCGATCCTGCGCCTCTCGCTCATGGCCTGTTCCTATCTTCTTCGCCCTGATGCGGCGTGCGCCCGATCGCGTTCGCCACATTGCTAAGCGTCATTCACCCGCTCTAATGTAGTGCACGTCTCGCCATCAACGTTCGCATGTCGCCGTCGGAGTGTCACCCATGTCCTTCTTTGCCGAGCTCAAGACTGCCGCCCATGCCGAATGGCAGGCCTACACCGAGCACCCATTTACAAACGCAATGGCCGACGGCTCTTTGCCCGAGGCCGGCTTCCGCCACTACCTCGTGCAGGATTATCTGTTCCTGATCGAGTTTGCCCGCGCCTACGCCCTCGCCGTCTACAAGGCGCCGACCCTTGCCGACATGCGCGACGCCGCCGCCGGCATTTCCGCGATCCTCGATGTTGAGATGGACCTGCACGTCAAGCTGTGCGGCGGCTGGGGTCTGGCACCGACCGACATCGAAGCCGCCCCGGCAGCAGCCGAGACCCTCGCCTATACGCGCTACGTGCTCGACACAGGCATGCGCGGCGACCTCCTCGCACTCAAAGTCGCACTGTCGCCCTGCATCATCGGCTACGCTGAGATCGCAAAGCGCCTGGCCACGCGCCCCGGCGCGATGGCAGACACCAACCCCTACCGCGTCTGGATCGCCGAATACGCCGGCGACGCCTATCAGGAGGTCGCCGCCGATGCGACGGCCTCCCTCGACGCCCTTGCGACGCGCTACCTGACGCCGGCCCGCCAGCAAGAGCTCACCACAATCTTCCGCGAAGCCACCCGCCTCGAAGCCGATTTCTGGGAGATGGGCTGGAAGGTACGTGAGGTGTAACTTGCCCGCTGTCGACAATGCCGGCGTGATCGCCATCCATCACATTATCGCGAGGGTGCACCGCATGCCATGATAGCTTGTTACGCTCCTGCCAAGGCAAGCAAGCGTCATCCGGAGAGGCTCATGTTGCGCGCGTTTATCCTACTCATCGCATTAACCACCTCGACCACAACCGCCCTCGCCCGCGAGACGGCAACACTCGCAGCGGCTGACGGCCTGAAGGTCACGGCCGACGTCTATCGCGCCGTCGACACGCCCGATGCCACGTGGATCGTTCTCGCCCACCAGGCCGGCTCGAGCCGCGGCGAATACCGCACCATCGCGCCGCGCCTCAACAAGCTTGGTTTCAATGCGATCGCCATCGACCAGCGCTC
>JBPCVZ010000494.1:0-24637 GCA_051010015.1 Hyphomicrobiaceae bacterium | reverse complement strand
GCTGCCAAGCACGCCAATCACCTGAAGCCCTGCTCGTGCTGGATGTGCGGCAACCCGCGTCGCTATGGCGAGAAGCCCGTCGCGGAGCGGCGGGCAGAAGAAAGTCGACGGTTGGCAGAGCGGTAATGCACCGCGCGCGCGTCGACACCCGGTGGACTTCGCGGTCACGACGGCACGCAGCAAGGGAACGGATGCACGTCGCACTGCGCACGTCCCCGCCGTCGTGATCGCCAAGTCCATTGGCGATGTCTTTGGCACGGCGGGTAAACCACTTCTTCACCTTGCCACAAAATTGCCGCTTGACCTTTCGCTGCGATTTAAACTATACCGCGCATCCCGGCGAATGCTGGTGGGACTACATTCGGAAAATGTGCAACGTCTCACCGCTCTCTTGTCGCCGGACTGAACCAAACGACGAGTACGATGACCAACAGGCAGCAACATACGCAGCAACGACCGACGCAACCCCATCGGGGTTAATTGCGTCTGCCTGCGTGTAGCTCAGCCTGGTGAGAGTGCCTGCCTTGGAAGCAGGAGGCCGTTGGTTCGAATCCAACCACGCAGACCAACCCTGGCTTAGGTGTAATGGTTTGCACGCTGCATTGTGAGTGCGGAGGATGTGGTTCGATTCCACAAGCCAGGACCAGAAAGCCCCTTGGTCCAATGGCGATGACGGCGGGATTTGACCCCGCAGATGGTGGTTCGATTCCATCAGGGGCTGCCAACTTAGACCTAAAGGAGGTCGACGTGATGAAACGATTACATGACCTCATGGGTCACAATGGCATCAACCGCGAAGAGCGCCGCTAGCATAGCGGGCGTGGTCTAGCGGTTCAGCCCGAGCATTTCACCGACGACGATCAATGGCCGTATGCCCCGGTGGCGCAATTGGCAGACGCGACCGCCTTAGAAGCGGGAAGTTGTAGGTTCGAGTCCTACCTGGGGCACCAAATTTTTGCAGAGTAGCGCAGCGGTAGCGCGCGTGGCTCATAACCACGAGGCCGGCGGTTCGAATCCGTCCTCTGCAACCAAAAGTCCAGCGTAGCTCAGTCGGTAGAGCGCGCGATCGATAATCGCGATGTCGGTGGTTCAAATCCACCCGCTGGGACCAAGTTTAACGCGTCGTTCGCGACGCAGCGAAGGAATGAAACGATGGCAGAACGGTTGAAACGCAAGCGCAGCAATACATAGCGCCCTGCAAGGGGCGCCGACCCATGACGCCCCTGTAGCTCAGCTGGATAGAGCACCACCTTGCGAAGGTGAAGGTCAGACGTTCGAACCGTCTCAGGGGCGCCAACACTGCGCCCGTCGCCAAGAGGTCGAAGGCACCGGATTCTTAATCCGGCATTCGTCGGTTCGAATCCGACCGGGCGCCCCATGCGGGTGCGTAGCTTAGAGGCCTAAAGCAGTGGACTTTTAATCCGCGATCCCGGGTTCGACTCCCGGCGCACCTTCCAATCGGATCGGTCGGCCCATGTGTCGGCCGTGTGAGATTGGTGACCGACGCCGTCCCCTCCCCGCCGGGACGACAAGTGCTGCGAGGCGCGCGCCGCGTCGGTCACCAATCCGAAGTGTTCTGGCGTGGTGTCAATGGTAGCACGCCCGGTTGTTACCCGGTCAGTCCTGGTTCGAGTCCAGGCGCCAGAGCCAGCACGTCCGGCAGTGGATCGTCGTTGACATTTCCGGGTGCGCCGCAAAGACTCGGGGCCTAGAGCACCGGGCGAACCAGGACAACGGGACGCTCTCATCAAGTGTGGGGCACGCCATGAGTGTCGCTTCTCTGCCAATGTACGATTGGCCTGAGGTCAGGGTCGAAACGGATGCGCTGTGGCGCGCGTTGCAGCAGGCGTTGCGGGCACGCGCGCTACCGGCACCGGAGATTTTGGACCGGTTGCGGGAGAGCCGCGATGTCTGGAGGGATCGCGATCTCGTGCTCAGCCAGACGTGCGGCATGCCCTGGCGCCTCGATCTTTATCGCCACACGCGGTTGGTTGGCACACCGGACTACGGCGTCGACGGCTGCAGGCCCGGCTACTACCGCAGCATGGTCGTCGTCCGAGCCGGCGATGCCCGCACCACGCTCGAGGCCTTCGCCGGCGCGACATGCGCCGTCAACGGTTTTGATTCCCAGTCCGGGTATGCCGCGCTCGCCGAGTTGGTTGGGCGCGATCGCTGTTTTGGGGACTGGCTTGAAACCGGCGCACATCGGGCGTCGATCGACGCGGTCGCGCAGGCACGCGGCGACATCGCGGCGATCGATGCCGTGACGTGGCGGCTTGCCCGGCGCTTTCAGCCGCAAGCGTCGAAGCTGCGCGTCCTGATGACGACGCCACCGACGCCGGGCCTGCCCTTCATTACCGGCAAGGCCCACGATGCCGAGACGGTTTTCGCGGCCGTGACGGACGCGCTCGCCGTATTACCCGACGCCACGCGCGATGCGTTGGGACTGCACGGCATCGTGAAGATACCGCCAAGCGATTACTTTGCGGTCGGCACCGGCTCCCTTGACGGGTGACATGGCCTCACTCGGAGGTCTTGCGCTTCCAGCGGAAATCACAGTGCGGCGCCCCGGCCATGATCGTTTGCGTGCGCTCGAATTCCCACCCCGGACGCTTGTGCGCTTCTGCCGCGAAGTCGACGCCGCAGGTCATGAGGGCACCGATTTCAGGCTCGCCGATCGACTGGAAGTAAGCCGCAAACGCACAGCCGGTGATGTTGTGGCCGTAGCTGTCCGGCGTGTTGTCGACCACCTCGTGTTCGACGGGAAAGTCCGGGCCGTCGTCTTCCTCGGTGCTCGGATGTGAATCGCGCTCGAAGCCGCGCTTGTCGCACCAGCGCACATAGTTGTCCGCGATCGCCTTGCCAACGATGGCGTGCGCACGCGCCTTGCCGATCTCCTTTTCCAGCTCCTTCACGATCGGGATCACCGCGCGCGCCTGTATCTTGGTGGCGTGCAGAATGGGATTGTTGCTCTTGTCCTCACTCATGTCGGCGTCTCCTCAAAAACAGTCGATGCATCATTCCCGGTACTCTAGCCGAGCACTGAAAAACTCGATTCCTTGTTGATCGGGCGCTGGCGTGAATAGAAGCCGACGTTGACGTCCCGGCCAAGGTAGGGCAGCTCGAATTGCAATGGTTTGCTGTCATGGTCGGCGCCCTGCTCGCAGTAGTCGATCAGGGATGCCATCATCTTGCCGGCGATCGGCGCGTTCTTGAACTGATTGCCGCTGGTGCCGCACGCCATATAGAAGCCGGGTAGGCTCGATTTGTCATAGATCGGGATCCAGTCCGTCGACGCATCATAGAGCTCGACGACACCGCGCGTGTGACCCGGGATACCGAGGCTCGGCACACGCTGGGCATAGCGCATCGCCTGGGTCGTCCACTGGTCGGTAAACTCGCGATTGAAGTCGATATCCGAATTCGACCACTGATGCGGGTCGCAGGGCGGATCCTCGCTGCCGATCAGGATGTGATTGCCATGCTCCGGGCGCACATAGCAGGCAATGTCCGTGTCCGAGACAACAAAGCCATCCTGCTCGAAGTCAAACCCTTCCGGTGCCGGCACGTGCACCACCTCCTGGCGCAGCGGACGGGTCTCTATCGTCATGTCATCGAGTACGCCGGCCAGACCATTTACGTGCGCGGAACCGGGGCCGGCGACGTTGACGACGACCGGCGCGGAAAGGGTCGTGCCATCCGCCAGGCGAACGCCGGCAACTTTGCCGCCGTCCTGCAGAATTTCGGTGACCGATGCGTTTGTCCGGAAGCGGGCACCGTGACGCTGTGCGGCGGCGGCGAGATTTTGCGCGGAAAGCGCCGGGTCCGTGACATAGCCGCCATTCGGCCAGAACACGCCGCCTTCCAGTTGTCCGCCATTCGATAGGCCGAACTGCGGGTCGTCTTTGGGACGGGCCGGTGCGAAGCTGTCCAGGGAGTAGATCGGCAGACGTGACGTGATTTCAGCCGGCGACCACTCTTCGAAGGGGCAGTCGAGCGCGGCGCTGTATTCCATGTGCTTGGCGAGATGTCCGTTGGCTTCAGCCTTCATGACCAGGCAGCCGGTCTCGCGAAATTGTGCCAGGCTCTCGTCAGCGGGCGCACCAAGATAGTCCGCCCAGTCGCGCCAATAGTGATAGCCCTCCCAGGCCATCGCGGTGCCATCGATCGTCGAATAATGCATGCGAATGATCGCGCACGACCCGGCGGTGGAGCCGTGACCGATCTGGGCATTGCGGTCGAGCGACAGCGTTTTCCAGCCCATCTTGGCCATTTCGAACGCAACCGCAGATCCGACGACCCCGGTCCCGATGATGATGGCGTCTGCCGTATCGTTCATGGCCCTTCGACTCCCGTTATTGTTGCTGCATAGCGGCGGAATTCCTCGATCTCTTCCGCCTGCGCCTCTCTTCCCGTGAAACCGAGAAGATAGTTGGGCGTATAGCGCAGGCGCGCCTGCATCGGCTCGCCCAGTTCCGACGAATTGTAGCCGATCTGCATGAAATAGAGGATCCGCGCGCGCGTCTCCGCTTCCAGGGCGGGATAGTCGTAACGCTGAAACATGGCCGTCAGTGCCCTGAGGCAGGCCTGGTCCGATTGGTCGAGCAGGCGGCGCACTTTGCCCGACCGGCGCGCCCAGTCACGGATCGTCAGATCGAGTTGCGTATTGAAGAGTTCGGGATTGACGAGGCAACGAAAGACATTGCACACCGCCGCCGTGATGGTGGGCGCCGGCGCGCTGGCCATGCCCACGATCGCTTCCGTATTGACTTTCTGCCAATACTCCAAAAGGCAGTCGAGCAGGTCCTGCCGGCTCTTGAAATACCAATAGAAACTTGAACGCGAAACACCGAGCCGCTCGCCGATGGGTTTGACCTTGACCTCCTCGGCGCCCTCGCTGATCAGCACGTCCATGGCGACGTTGATCCAATCCTGCCGGGTGACCTTGATGTTGCCAACCAGCGGTTCCTTCGCGGGGTCATCGCGATGCAGCAGGGCTTTGGAGATCTGACCGGTCATTGCAAAAACTAACTCTCGGGCGGTGCGCCGCCTTCTGCCTTGCGGCGCGCAATGAAGTCGTTGAGGGCATCGACCCGCGCGGGGTCCAGATCGAGCTGCGGATCGCTCGACAGAATGTCCTGCCAGGTTCGCGTCGCCCGCACATTGGTATCCTTGGCACCTCTTTCTGTCCACGTTCCAAAATTCGACCAGTCGGCGATGAGCGGCTCGTAGAAGGCCGATTGGTAGCGCGCCATGGTATGGCCGGCAGCAAAGAAGTGACCGCCGGGTTCCACTTCCGCGATCGCGTCCCAGGCGAGATCGTCGTCGTGCTCCTCGGCCTCAATGCACAGCTCAGCCATGATCTGGAGCATTTCGATATCGGATATGAACTTCTCATAGTTGACCGTCAGTCCGCCTTCGGACCAGCCGGCCGCGTGGAGTAGCACCGTCGAACCGGCGAGCAGGGCACCCCAGGAGCTCATCTGGGTTTCGTGCGCCGCCTGCGTGTCGTTGGTATTGGCGGCGCAGCCAGCAGAGCCGCGCCAGGGCAGGCCGAGAAACCGAGCCAGCTGCCCCGCACCGAGACTTGCCTTGAACTGCTCGGGCGTGCCGAACGCCGGCGCACCCGATTTCATGTCGACGTTCGACGTGAACGTGCCGTAGCACACCGGCGCACCTGGCTTTGCGAGCTGGGCAAGGGCGATCGCGGCCAGGGCTTCGGCATGACTGAGCGTCAGGGCACCGGCAACCGTGATCGGCGCCATGGCACCCATCAACGTGAACGGCGTGACGATCAACAGCTGCCCGGCGCGCGCGAAATCGATCAAGCCCTGCGCCATCGGAATGTCGATCTGGCGTGGCGAGTTGGTGTTGATGATCGTATACGAATGGCTTTCGGCGACGAATTCTTCTTCGGAAAGGCCACGAAAAATCCGGATCATTTCGAAGCAGTCATGCACCTGCGGGGCGCCGCGCGCGTAGATCGACGGCACCTTGTCGGACAGCGTCAACTTCGCTTCGGTAACCGCGTAGTGGCGCAGATGGGTCGGAATGTCCTGCGGCTCGATGATCGGCGGCAGCATATGCAGCACGTCGAAGTGCTGCGTCAGGCGGATCAGTTCGCGGTAGCTTTGCTCGTCGCCCGGCCGCCGCCCACGGACACGGTCGCTGGCATGCGGTGCACCGGCACCGGGCTGAATGACGAGGTGCCCGAGCGCCATGACGACATCACGTGCACGCGCGCCCGCCCGCAGCGTGATCGAGCGCGGTGCCCGGGCAACGGCGGCATCGACAATGTCACGGCCGATCCGAACCATTTGCGAATCATCGTCGACCTCGGCACCGGCTTTGCGAAACAGGGTCCGGGCTTGCGGCAGCAGGACCTTTATGCCGAGCTCCTCGAGAACCCGCAGCGCCATATCGTGAATGGCCACCACCCGATCCTCGGAGAACACCGATGCCGGCTGAAAGGGATTACGCAGTTGCCGGTAGTTCACGACGCGCTTGCCACCGCCGGCTTCGGGCCGCGACCCACGCCGCCGTCTCGAGCGGGCCGGCTTTTGCGGGGCCGTCATTGGCGCATGGCCTTGCCTTCCGGATCATAGGGCGAGGCGGCAATGATGCGCGCCGGCCGCTCGACGCCGACCACGTGGACACTGAGCGCCGTGCCTTGCCCAGCCACGTCCCGGTCGACAAGTGCCATGGCAAGCGATTTTTCGACCGTGTGCCCGAACCCGCCTGACGTCACGAAGCCGACGCGCCTGCCGTCCTGCCAGATCGGCTCGAAGCCGCTCGCGTCGGCGTCATCCGCATCGACTTCCAAGGTCACCTGGAGTTGCGCCGGACCGGCACCGTCGCGTTCGGCGATAGCGGCTTCGCGACCGATGAAGTTGCCCTTGTTCCAGTCGATCCAACGGTCCATGCGGGTCATCCCCGGCGTGTAGCCCTGGGTGAACTCTGCGGACCAAATGCCAAAACTCTTTTCAAGGCGCAGACTGAGCAGCGCGTTGTAGCCGTATTCGTCGACGCCATGGGCGGCACCCGCCTCGAGTAGCCGGCGGCGCAAGGCCAGATGATCACCCATGCGGCAGTGCAGCTCGTAGCCAAGCTCACCGGCAACCGAAAGACGACCGGCCTTGCACCGGACAAGGCCGATGTCGACGTCGCTGCAGCCCATGAAGGGCAGCGCGCCGATATCCTGCTCCGCCGCGTCCGCAATGACAGCGCGCGCCTTCGGGCCGGACAGCGAGAAACCGGCCATCTCCTCACCCAGGTCGCGGACCGTGACGCCCTCGATCATGTGATCGTCAAACCAGCGCATGTGCCAGGTGCGCAGATAGTAGGAGCCCGTGATCCACCACGTGCCATCGCCCCAATTGAAGATCGTCAGGTCCCCCTTGAGACGGCCGTCGGGGGCGAGCATCGGGGCCAATCGGGCCCGACCGGGCGCGGGCAGGCGACTTGCGACCAGCCAATCAAGCCACGCCTCGGCATTGGCGCCCGAGACCTCGAAGCGGGAAAACGCGGAAATGTCGAGAAGCCCGACGCCGGCGCGCACCATGCGGCACTCGTCGCCGACAATGTCGAAGGCGTTGGAACGCTTGAGCGACGGTGTCTCCTTGAAGCCCTTGGGCGCGAAGTAGAGCGGCACCTCCATGTCCCAACTGCACCCCCATTGCGCGCCGGCGGCCGTCATGGCGTCGTAGGCCGGCGCCATCTTGAGCGGCCGGCCGGCCGGCAACTGTTCGTTGGGATAGGTCATGACGAAACGCCGGGTATAGAACTGCCCGGTGGTTTCACGAATGTAGCGCTTGTTTTCGGCGAACGGCCCATAGCGCGCGACGTCCATGCCATAGACATCGGCTTCCGGCTCGCCGTGAATGATCCATTCCGCCAGGCTCTTGCCAACGCCGCCGCCCTGCAGGAAGCCGGCCATCACAGCACAGGCACACCAGTAGCCGCGCTTGCCGGGGACCGGGCCGACGAGCGGATTGCCGTCCGG
This sequence comes from Hyphomicrobiaceae bacterium, assembly GCA_051010015.1. Lineage (GTDB taxonomy): Bacteria > Pseudomonadota > Alphaproteobacteria > Rhizobiales > Hyphomicrobiaceae > CAJQQK01. The sequence goes on along the minus strand of JBPCVZ010000494.1, from coordinate 16,635 downwards.
CGAAAACGTGAAGGCACCGTTGACCCAGTTCTTGACACCGGCCGTCTGCAGCACCGGGTAGCGTTCGAAGCCGAGCCGCAACTCGTTGGCGATACGGTCGGTGTCTTCCTGGAGCAACTCGATGCCGTAGTCCCACGGCGCACCGTCCATCATCCAATGCTTGTGGTTGATCTCATAGATGCCGAGCAGCATGCCCTTGAGATCCTGGCGCATGTAGGTGAACCCTTCGAGATCCACCACCATCGGGACCTCGTCCTCCATCGCAGCGATTTCAGGGATCGTTTCAGTCAACAGGTAGTGGTGTTCCAAAGGCGAGACCGGCAGTTCGATGCCGACCATGCGGCCAACCTGCTTGGCCCAAAGCCCGGCCGCGTTGACCACATGTTCACAGTGGATGCTGCCTTTTTCCGTCACCACCTCCCATCCGTCGGCGGTTTGGTTGAGTTCGACAACACGGTTGTGCTCGATGATCTGGGCACCAAGCTTGCGGGCGGCGCCGGCATAGGCATGAACGGTGCCGGTCGTGTCGATATAGCCTTCACGGTCCGCCCACATGCCACCGACAAAGCCATGCGTCGACATGATCGGACAGAGCTCGCCGGCCTCCTGGGGCGTGACGAGGCGCACGTCTTCGATGCCGATGCTCTGAAATACGCGATAGGCGGACTGCAACCAATCCCAGCGATCCTGGGTGCCTGCCATGACCAGTCCGCCCGTCATATGCATGCCGACCGACTGGCCCGACTCCTTCTCGATCTCGCTCAGAAGATCGATCGTGTAAGCCTGCAACGCCGCGATGTTGGGGTCGGCGTTCAACGCGTGAAAGCCACCGGCGGCATGCCAGGAGGAGCCCGCGGTCAGAACCGAGCGCTCGACCAGCGCGATGTCCTTCCAGCCGAATTTCGCGAGGTGATAGAGCACCGATGCGCCGACCACACCGCCGCCAATGACAACAACCCGATAGTGCGCCGTCATCTCATCCACCCTTCCAGCCGAGAGGCGTGAACATGCTTCATCCGCCACGTCTTTTGCTTGAAGCAAATTGCGTAATGGGCGCGCGCCCAATGATTAAGTTCGGAGCAAATCGCAGAACAATGAACATGCTGTCCAGTACCAAACTAGACACCATGCCTAGTTGGGGTCAATATGAATGCGATTGCCGCAAGAACATAAGAAAAAAATGTCTGCGCAGTCCGAACGGCAAAGGGTGGGGACTAGTCCGTTCGCCAACAAAAAGAGCGAAGGCAGAATAGAATCCAAAGGGAGGAAATATGTCCGATAGTAAAAAGAACGATCCGATCTGGGAAGCGCTGCTCGGTGGTGAGCGGGCGCAACTTTTCGACATGGTCCAGCGCGGCGCCAACCGACGCGAATTCATGCATGTGCTGATGGCCGCGGGTGCGACCGCGGCGGCGTCCGGGGCGATGTTCGGCACGATCTCGCAGGCCATCGCGGCCACACCGAAGAAGGGCGGCAGGTTGATCATGGCCGGTGACCAGCACGGGCCGAACGATACGCTCGACCCCGCCCTGTTCACGTCCGCCGTCGATTATTTCCGTGGTCGGATGTACTACGGGTCGTTGACGCGCCTCACTGCCAAGCTCGGCTATGAACCCGAGCTTGCCGAGGAAGTGCTCTCGAACAAGGACGCGACGGAGTGGACGTTCAAAATTCGCAAGGGCGTTACCTTCCACAACGGCAAGACCCTGACGGCAGATGACGTCCTGTTCACGATGAACCGCCATCTTGGCAAGAAATCGGTATCGAAGGCGGCATCCCTGGTCTCGATGATCGACCGCTGGGAGAAGGTCAACCAGTATGAAGTGAAAGCGATCCTCAGTTCACCCAATGCCGACCTGCCGATCGCGCTTGGCACCTTCCACTTCAAGATCCTCCAGAACGGTACGACGGATTTCTCGACGGCCGTCGGAACCGGCCCTTACGAGGTCAAGGAATTCAAGCCGGGCGTGCGCACCATCGGGGCCCGGTTCGGCGACTATTGGGGCGAAGGCGGCTATCTCGACGAGATCGAGCACTATGGCATCGGTGACGCCGTGGCACGGCTCAATGCCTTCCTTGCCGGTGATATCGACGGCATGGTCAATGTGCCACCGAAGGCGATCAAGAAGATCGAAGCCGCTTCGGGCAAGGCGATCTGGTCGCTGAAGGCAGGTGCCTACGTCAACATCACGCCGCGCCTCGACATGGCCCAGTCGAACAACATGCATCTCTACAAAGCCATGCAGATGCTGCAGGATCGCCAGCGGCTCGTGAAAGGCGTGATGAAGGGCCAAGGATCGCTCGGAAACGACCAGCCGATCAACGCGGCCTACTTCGACCATTGTCCCGATATTCCGCAACGCCAGCTCGATCCGGACAAAGCCAAATTCCACTGGCAGAAATCCGGTCTTGGCTCGAGCGCTGTTCCGATCGTTTGCGCGGAGGTGGCGCCCGGCGCCGTCGAGCAGTGCCTCTTCATGCAGCGCGAAGGCAAGAAGATCGGCGCAAACTTCGATGTCAAGAAGGTGACGACCGATGGCTACTGGGGTTCGGTCTGGCTCAAGGAGCCGATCTGCGTGGCGTCGTGGAATATGCGGCCAACCGCCAACATCATGATGACACTCGCGTTCAAGAGTGATGCCAAGTGGAACGAAACGCGCTGGAAGAACGAGAAGTTCGACCAGACGCTGCAGGCGGTACGCGGGGTTACGGATGCGGCCAAACGCAAGCAGATGTATTGCGACCTGCAGACCATGATCCACGAAGAGAACGGCATGTCGCTGCCGATGCATCGCAACTATGTCGATGCCATCGCAAATCACGTGAAGGGCCTGACCTACGTGCCGCTGAACAATTTTGGCGGTGCAGAGTCACCCGTTACGCTGTGGCGCGCATAAACTGAGAAACTGAAGAGACCAGGGTCCCGCCTCGAGTGGCGGGTCCCTGCTTTGTCGTCTCCATCGAGAAATCTGGTTTATGTACGCACTCATCGCCAAGCGGCTCGGCATCGGGCTCGTCACCGTTCTTGCCGTGTCCGTGATCATATTCTTCGGCACCAAGATCCTGCCGGGTGATGCCGCGCAGATCCGTTTGGGCCAGGAGGCAACGCCGGAGAACGTCGCCGCGCTTCGCGAACGCCTGGGACTGGATCAGCCCTACATCGTGCAATACTGGACGTGGCTGACGAACTTCGTGACAGGCAATCTCGGCGTCTCCCTTGCAGCCGACATCCCGATTACGAACCTGATCAACGATCGTTATCAAAACACGCTGATCGTCAGTTCCCTGACGGCGATGATCGGCGTGCCGGTTTCGCTGTTACTCGGGATCATGGCTGCGATGTTTCCCGGCAGCCTGTACGACCGCGTCCTCACCTTCGTCTCTGTCACGCTCGTCGCGGCACCGGAGTTCTTTACCGCCACTATACTGGTCCTCCTGTTCGTCTTCGCACTGGGCATCGGCAACGCCGTCGTCGTTGGCAGCACCGAGGGCAAGGGCTTCCTGGAGCTGCTGGCGCATTTCGCATTGCCGATCACGACGCTGTGCTTCGTGATCGCCTCGCAGCTGATCCGCATGAGCCGTGCCGCCGTGCTCAATGTCATGAGTTCCCCCTACATCGAGATGGCCATTCTGAAAGGGGTGCCGCGGCGGCGGATCATCTTCCAGCACGCCCTGTTGAACGCGATCGGACCGATCGTCAACGTCGTCGCGCTGAACCTTGCCTATCTCGTCACGGGCGTCATCGTCGTTGAGATCTACTTCGGCTATCCAGGCCTCGCGACACTGATTGTCCAGGGCGTGCAGACGCGCGACTTCGTGCTCATCCAGGGACTGGGCATGCTGTTCTGCCTGACCTATGTGATCCTGATGCTGATCGCTGATATCGCCGCCTACGTATCCAATCCGCGGCTGAGGCATCCGAAATGAGCAATCCGCTGACCGAAGAGCACTACGTTGCGCCATTCGATGAAAATGTCAGCTTCGACGAGCTGCCAGATGCGGCACCGAGCGGCAAGTTTCGCCTGTCGCTCACCGGCTGGATCGGCTCCATCATCGTCCTCTTCTGGCTGGTGATCGCGATTGCCGGGCCCTTCCTCGCGCCCTATGGCGAGAACGCGCTACCGTTCCCGGACGCCTATAGCGAATTCCAGGTGCCGCAGGCAGGCGCCTGGCTTGGCACAGACGTCGAGGACCGCGATGTCCTCTCGCGGATCATGTATGGCGCGGGCCGTACGATCGGGATTTCGGTCGCAGCGACCGTGCTGGCCTATGTGCTGGGCGTCGTGCTCGGGATCGGCGCCGCGGTCTCCTCACCCAAGGTCGACATGGTCATGAGCCGCATCAACGATGCCTTCCTGAGCCTGCCGACCATCATGCTGGGGCTTGTCGTCGTCGCCGCGATCGGCTCCTCGATCCCGGTGTTGATCGTCACCGCCGGCGTCATCTATGCCAGTGTCGTCTTTCGATTGTCGCGTGCGCTTGGCATGGAAATCATGGTGATGGACTTCGTCGAAGCGGCGAAGGTGCGCGGCGAGGGCAGATGGTGGATCATCACGCGGGAAATCTGGCCGAACGCCGCCATGCCGCTGATGACGGATTTCGGGCTGCGCCTGATCTACATCATCCTGTTCATTTCGAGCCTCAGCTTTCTCGGCCTCGGCGTGCAACCGCCGCAGGCCGATTGGGGCTCGATGGTACGTGAAAACCTGGGCGCGTTGCAGTACGGCACGTCCGTTGTTCCGGTCGTCGCGCCGGCCGTGTCGATCGCAACCCTGACCGTCGCGATCAATCTTGTCGTTGACGATGTTTCAGCGCACAGCGGCGGCCGCCTATCGAAGCGACTCTAGAGCCAACGACACTGGTCCGAAACGAGGAAGCCATCGGTTTGAACGACATTGTATTCGAGGCCCGCGACCTTCGCATTCACGCCGTGCGCGATGACGGCAGCGAACTGCCGATCGTCAAAGGCGCCAACTTCCGGGTGCGTCGTGGCGAGGTCGTTGCGCTGATCGGTGAATCGGGATCGGGCAAGACGACAATCTCACTGTCAGCGTTGGGTTACTGCAAGCCGGGCCTGAAGTTCGCCGGCGGCGAAGCGTTGCTGATGGGGCAGGACCTGACCCGCATGACAACCGAGGAACTGCGCCCGATCCGCGGCGTCAAGGTTGCCTACCTGGCGCAAAGCGCCGCCGCGACGTTCAATCCTTCCTTGCGGATCAACGTGCAGGTGACCGAAGCCTCGGTCCTGCACGGCACGAAAACGCGCGCAGAAGCGGATGCCAAGGCGCTCGCGCTCTACAAGGCCCTGGACCTGCCCGACCCCGACACCATCGGCAACCGTTATCCGCATCAGGTCTCCGGTGGTCAGTTGCAGCGCCTCATGGCGGCGATGGCGCTGTGTGGCGAACCCGATCTTCTGGTTCTCGATGAGCCGACCACCGCGCTTGATGTCACGACACAGATCGAGGTGCTCAAGGCGTTCAAGCACGTCATCAAAGAAGAAGGCGCCGCCGCGATCTACGTGACGCACGACCTCGCCGTGGTGGCACAGGTCGCGGACCGGATCGTCGTGTTGTATGACGGCGAAATCAACGAGGCCGGCCCGGTTGAAACGATCGTCAATGATCCGCGCCATCCCTATACCAGGCGACTGATGGCCGCCAACAAGCCGCTGCCGAAAGCGGGCCTTGGCGACACCGCAACGGATGAGCACCTGCGTGCCGACCCTGCTCTCGAAGCGCGCGATATCGATGCCGGCTATGGCAGGGGAGCGGATGGCGAGCCGCTGGTGCGCGTGCTCCACAACGTCCATGTCAAGATAGAACGCGGCAAGACGGTTGGCGTCATCGGCGAATCGGGTTGCGGGAAGTCAACCCTGGCACGCGTCTTCGCGGGGCTGCTGCCGCCATCGAGCGGCAAGCTGCTGCTCGACGGCGAGCCGCTTGGCGCCGACGTCAAGAGCCGTTCGCGCGACGAGCTTCGCAAGGTCCAGTTCGTCTACCAGATGGCTGACACGGCGCTCAATCCACGCCATCGGATCAAGGACATTCTCGGCCGGCCGATGCAGTTCTATGCCGGCCTCAGGGGCAGTGCGTTGCGCGACAAGGTGGCCAACCTGCTCGAACTTGTCGACCTGCCGCCGCAGTTCGCCGAGCGCTATCCGCACGAACTCTCGGGCGGACAAAAGCAACGCGTCAACCTGGCCCGGGCACTGGCGGCGGAACCGGAGGTGATCCTTTGCGATGAAGTAACCTCTGCACTGGATACGATCGTCGGCGCCAACGTCATCGAGCTGTTGAAGAAGCTGCGCCGTGAGACCGGTGTCTCGTTCGTTTTCATCAGTCATGACCTGTCGACCGTTGCCTCGTTTGCCGACCAGGTCGTGGTCCTTTACGCCGGCAGTGTCGCGGAGCAGGGAGACACGGACAAGGTGCTCTCGCCGCCGTATCATCCCTATACCCGCCTGTTGATCTCGTCGGTTCCTGAAATGCGGGTTGGCTGGCTCGACGAACTGTCGCAAGAGCAGGACACCTTGAAGAGCCTCGCGTCCGGCGTGGAACTGAAGACGACCGGCTGCCCCTTCTATGCGCGGTGCCCGCTTGCCATCCCCGGCACATGTGACACCCAGGATCCGCCGCAGCGCGACAATGGCGCGGGACACGTGATCGATTGCCATCGCCAGCTTGACGAACTCGGCGGCCTCGTCGAAGCGCGCTAGAGCGCCGTAGAGTTTCACCGCTGGCCCTGATCGAGAAGCGCGCGGGCATCGCCGGCCTGCTTCTTGGGCGCAAAGGGCAATGCGGTAACCGTGGCGGCACGCGGACCGTCCCATGTCACGACGTCGAGGACGGTATCGGGCGCTGCCTGCGCGCGCGCGACGATGCCAATCGCGATATTGCGTTTCAGGCGGGGGGAATAGGCAAGGCTCGTCAGCCTGCCAACACGTTCGCCGCCTGACATCAGCGGCCAGATGTCTTCGTTCGGTGCCAGCGCGGCGCCCGCCACAACGAGACCGACCAGCTGCTTTTCAGGAGGCTGTGTCCTCTTCTCGATGAGCGCGGCCCTGCCGATGAAATCAGCGTCGCTGTCCAGTTCCACGAGACGGCCGAGGTCGATTTCGAATGGGTTTTCGGCCGGTGTGAAATCAACGCCGGCCGACAGGATCCCCGATTCGATACGGCGGATCTGATTGACCGAACCGGGCTGCACGTCGCTGTCGCGACCGGCATGCATCAACGCGTCGAACAACGCATCACCAAATGCCGCGTCCTCGAGATAGATTTCATAGCCGAATTCACCACTCCAGCCGGTCCGTGAAACAATGACGCTGGTGGTCTCGAACGCGACGCGTTTCAGCCAGTAGTAGCGCAGGTCGAGCACGTCGTCGCCGAACAGCCTTGCCATCAGAACGGGGGATTTTGGGCCCTGCACCTGCACGACGGAGACGCCCGCGTCGCGTATCGAAACCTGATGGCCCGAGTGAACCGACACGCCTTTCGCCCAGGTCTCGAGATCCCAGTCCGATGTCGACAACCAGTAGCGATCCTCATCAAGGCGCAGGATAATCGGGTCGGACAACACACCGCCGTCGGGCGCCGTGATCAGCGCATATTTGCATTGACCAACCGCGCATTTCGACATGTGACGCGGCGTCAGGTACTGCACGAAGCGGGCGGCGTCGGGTCCCGTGATCTCGACCTGTCGTTCACCCATCGCCGGCCACAAGGCGACATTGCCGACAACCTGCCAATACTCCTCGACGGGATCAAAAAAGGAGCCGGATATGTAGGTGCGATTATACACCGAAAACCTGCGGCAGCCGTGTCGCCAGGCGGCTTCGAAGAACGCCCCCTTGCGCACGCGCGGTTGGAAACTGAGCTGGGCGCCGTTGTGCTGGATCATCGTCTTCATTTTTCCGAGTGTACGGCCTCACGCGCTGCGCTGTTGTGTTGGTTCCAGGGCGGTGGCCGGCACGAGCGTATGCCCGGCCGCCTGCAGGTGATCGCGCAGCGCGGCGATGTGGCCGGGCGTGACTTCGCAGCAGCCGCCGACGATCGTTGCGCCATCGTCGATCCATCCGGCGCCGAACGTCGCGTACACGGCCGGCGTCAATTCGCGGCGAACGCCCAACTGCTTGAGGGTCTGGCCCGGCATATAGTCCAGCGGAATCGGCGTGAAACCGTTGGCGTAGCCGCCGGCCGGGCGACCGGTCGCGACCAGTTCCGGAATGGCCTGGCTGACGCTCTCGGGCGCGGTGCAATTCGCCAACACCGCTGCAACGGGCAGGTCGGCAAGGGCCACATGCGCCGCGGCGATCGTTTCACCGGATCGCAACAGCGCGCATGCATCGTCCTGCATCGTCCAGCCGACCCATACCGGTTTGTCGCTTTCACAGGCGGCGGTTGCCGCGGCCTGCGCCTCCACCGCGCTCGACATGGTCTCGCAGATGAAAAGATCAACATGCGGCGCCTGATGTTCGACCAGTTGCCGGTATTCGGAAAGGTTGACGGAAAAGTCACGTACGCGGTCGGCGCGATAGCTGCCGTTCAAGGGCGGCAGGCATCCGGCAATGGCAACATCGCTGCCGGCGTCACCGGCGGCCTCGCGCGCCGCGAGGGCCAGTTCGCATGCCGTGCGCTGCAGCAGCGGCACATCGTCATCAACCCCGATCCGCTGCATCCGTGAATAGGTCGCCGAATAGGCATTGATGATCAGGACGCGCGCGCCGGCATCGATGTAGTCGAGGTGGACCTGGCGCACGAGGTCGGGCTCACGCAAGAGGTACTCGGCCGACCATCGCTTCGGGTTCTTGTTCGACGATCGGTGGAGCAGTTCCTGCCCCATGCCCCCATCGATCAGGACGATGTTCGCCATTAGCTTTTCCCGTTGCTTCAGTTGCTGACGGCCGGTCCGGGATATCGGTGCACCGGCACGTGAAGCAAAGCACAGGCGCCTGGACGCCGTCTTCTCCATTGCCGCCAGAAATGGCCTGCAGCCGACAGCGCCGCCGCAATGACCCGTCGTCACGGTGAGGTATCCCGGCTAGGCGACACCCGCCTCCCTGGCCCGGTCGGCGAGATAGTCGCGGCCTTCGAGCATCTGCTCGATCGTTCCCCAGCCGCACATATAGTGCCCCTGGAAGCCGGCCCCTTCGATGCGGCGAAACATGTCGACGAAATCGACCGTACCGGTGCCCGGATGCATGTGAAGCTCGTAAAGGCCGTTGTTGTCGGCGACGCGTACCTCGTCACAGCGCGCCATGCCCATGCCATCGACGAAGCCCGCGATCCCGATCGGGTCGTAGTGGGCGTGGTTGATCGTGAAGGCCCACTTGAAATGCGGCGAGGCGATCTCGTCGAAATACCAGATCGTTTCTTCAAGGTTGTCGGGCAGGTAGTGCACCTCGGCGCGTTCCGGCTCACCGTTCAGGTTCTCGAGCTGCAGCACGACATTTTTCTTTTCCGCGTAGTCGACGATGCGCTTCAGGCGGTCGACGCTTGCCTGTTTGCGCAAGGCCCTGCACCCGGTGAAGTGATATCCGCCATGGACCACGATCCACTCGGCTTCGAGCTTGACCGCGAGATCGATGTACGCCTTGAGGTATTGGTCCGCCGCATCGCGCAGGAACGGTGAGAACTCGGCGACGTTGACGCCGGACAGCGTATGGAGACCGAGGTGAATGTTCGCCGCCGCGCACGCGTCACGAACGGTTCCGCATCTTTGATCATCGAAACTCTCAAGTGCGTTGGGTGCGATATCGGTCTGAATGTCGATGTAGCGGACACCGTTGCGCGCGGCAAACGCGATCCCCTCTTCAGCGGACACGCGCCGCGCCATGTCGATACCGATTCTGTCCTTGAAGTCTTCAGCCATTCGTTTTCATCCCATCGTGCGGAGAAGCATTCTAAGCGTTGGCAAGGAGAGGGCATCGAACCTCGCGATCTTGACTGAACAGCAGATTGCGCCGGGGATCAAGGTCCGCAAAAGGTTTGATCCATGGGTCGAGAACACGCCCCGTTCATGCAAGATTGCTTTCCCAAGTCGCAATGACATGCCGTCCAGCACCAACATCCGAAAGCTGCACATGACACAAACGGTTTCAGAAATGCTACGCAGGCTCTTCGATTGATGCTCGCGGTAGATCTCCAATGCAAAAGGAACTCGAATGGGAACGCATCATGCCTACGGGCTGATATCAGCAGTCGCAGCGTTGTCGGTTGCAGCCCCGGCCTTGGCGCGCAGCCCGAATCACATTTGCGCAACATTCGACCCCAGCACAAAGACCATGACGGTGCACGTAGCGACCGGCTGCAAAAGCAGCAGTCTCAGATATCTCGGTCACGATTTGAAGGTCACTGCGATCACGGGCACGCCTGTGCTGGAACTGTCTGGCGCGTTCAAGTACCGGCGCCCCAAGGGCAAGCGTTACAAACGCGATTGCGCGGCTCGCAAGAAGGCGGATATCGAGCTCCACAATGTTGAGCCGAGACGCTACATCGTTGTCGCGAATGGCGAGCGTGTCGGCATCTTCGACTTCACCCAATCTCCGAAACGCGTCTGCGCATCTGCATCGCGATCTCCGATCCGTTACCCGCCGCCCATCTAGGAATCGAAGGACCCCGCCCGCCAACTCGTCAACCGGAGCCTGGGAATGCGCAAGGGATGGATGGCGATTCGGTTTCCGGCATCAAGTATATCATTGACTTCCTGCGCGGTGACAGTGATTGGACAGCCATCGGCATGCGGCGCCAGCAAATGTGCGCGCGTGGAACCGAGGCTGGACAGTGGACCGCGGGTCGATGTTCTTGAACACCTGAGGTCAACGGTGGCCACACCGGTGATGGCGTCACGCCAACTGCGTTGAAAAGGCCGCAACAGCCGCATGCTACGCCAGCCTTGGCGCAACCGGCGTCCCATTGATGATCCGCTGCCGACCATCACATCTGAGGTATCTCTCAGCTGGAGCGCCGGGCGATAAACTGAAACCGGAGAAACAACAATGCCCGCCTATGTCATCGGTCAACTCGACATAAGGAATCCAACTGCCTACCAATCATACCTCGATGGCTTCATGCCGAGCTTCACGCGTCATGGCGGTGAGCTGCTCGCAACATCTCGCAACGAAACGGAATTGCTGGAAGGCACCTGGGCGCTTCCGCGCACTGTCATCATGCGTTTTCCGAACGTGAATGCCGCTCGTGCCTGGTACAACGATCCGGACTATCAACAGCTGGCTGCAATTCGTCACAACGCGGCCGATGCCAACCTGGTGATCGTCGACGGCATTGCCTGAGCCCAGCTCGTGCGATTGTACCAGCCTCGGTGGCCTGACGTCTCAACCGCCCCCGCATGCTGGTGCACACCGGCCACCAGCCGAGTACCACTGTCTCAGGGATCGCGATGTGTCAGGCAGGCGATCATCACGCGTGCTCTTCATGCAAGGTGATGCGATAGTCGATGCCTTCCGGCTCGCCGTCGACGGTACGCTTTTTGTGAATGGCATCAAGGCCGGATGGTTTTGGCAGTGGCTTGTCTGTGACCCACAAAAGACCCGCCGCGATGCGCAATGAATTGGTCGCGGCATGGACGGCCTCTTCCACCGTGGCTCCTTCACCGGTGCAGTTCGGAAAATCCGGAATGACGATGCGGTATGCGCCGGCGTCACCATCGAGAATTCCGAAGTAGTGAATGTCACGAAATCGATCTCGGAATTCAGTTGTCGTGTGGGGCATCTCCGTCACCTCTCAATAGCCAGCCGCGCCGGCAATGTTGTTACGCTCAACAACACGCCTGCCCCGCCAGAGTGGGAGAGCTGCCGACGAACAGCATGCGTTCTGCGGCGCTCAGTCTGTTCATCGCAAGCAGCAACAGAGTTTGGAGAACGACAGGTGCTCTCTCGAAAGACCGCCCGCGGAACAATTCCTTATCGGCCGGCCCGACACGGTCGGGCCCAGGCGCGACAGCGTTCGCGCCCACGATAGGACCAGCAGCCGTAGCTCTTGTTGCGCGAACGCCACCACTTGTCATAGCGGCGACCATAGCGTGCGCGCGCCTTGCGCTTCCAAGCGAAGCGCGCGCTGGCGCGTGCCCCGATGAACGTCCGCCGCCAGGACCCGAGTGCACCGGTCTTCGCCCTCTTGCAGACCTTTGCTTCGGCCGATGTTCCTTCAAACGATACCATGGCGATGGCAATCAGCGTGACTGCGAGCAGTCTTGCGATCATGGCTCCCTCCACATCTCATAGCCGTTGACTCAATCTCGACAACCGAGCCGGCTTCGTCCTGCAGCACCCGATCGGGCCCCGCAGCGTGATGCGCCTATGATCTACCGGCATTCATCCTTTGGCTTTGACTTCGATCATGGAGCTCGACGAATTCGCCCACAGCATGGATTGGTGGCCGAGCGCTACAGGGGGGCGTTATCCAGCTAATGACATGCTTGGTGTTGACGCGTGGCAGGTCCGGAGGCCCCGCCCATGAGCCCGCCTGCGCCAACTGCCAATAGCTCGAGCCCAGCGCTACTTGATTTTGGTCACCGTGTGCCACATCCCTTCTCGATGTGGCCAGAATACAATTGACCGGCCCATCGAGAAAGGCAGCATGTCCGGCTTTCTCACCGGAGCGATGACAGCGCGCTACGCCATTCCCAAATGGGGCTTGAAGCGAGTCATCTTCGTCAGCCTCGTACTCATGCTCTGCGCTTCGGCGCTATTGGTTGGGCTCGGGCTTGCAGAATTTTTGCCCACACCCATCATTGTGATTGTCGAGTTCGCCTATTGGTTCGGCGCTGGATTTCTGGCCCCGAATACGGCCGCCGGGGTGATGATGTCTCATCCAAAGGCCGCTGGCGCTGCTGCGGCCGTCCTCGGGTTCGTCCAGATGTGCGCAGCAGCAGCTGCCTCGTCGATGCAAGGGCTGCTTTACGATGGGACAGTGTTTCCAATGGTCGGAATGCAATTTCTTCTGGCGCTCATAACTTTGATTGTCTGGGACCGTCTTAAGCGACACACGGTTTAGCCCGATCTATTCACCAGCACGTCGGACATCGCGGTGGTGAATAGATCGGGCTTGGGTCGTCCGCTTGCCGCTTGGCAACAGAATTGTCTCCAATTAAAGGCTCGCGGCTCTAGTGCCGCGCTCGTTCCGCCATGACAAATTCATGTTTGTTTCATGACGCGACTTGCGACTCTGCAGCATGCTCCCATCCCAATTCTAGCTGCAGGCTACACTATGCGTTATTCGATCTTTGCCACGACGCTGGCCATTCTCACATCCGTTTTGCTGACGCCAATCTCGACTCGAGCGCAAGGACCGATCAAGTTGAATGTCAACACGGCCCTGAAGCATCTGACGCAAGCCAAATCATCGGTCGTGTCGCGTAAATCCGCCCTGCCGCCTCCAACTTTGACCGTTCAGCAAATCTGCTTCGGGGGCATGAGTACATTCGTCTATTCGGCAAGTGGCGCGGCAGCCTTTAACGACCTCTCGATCGTTACTGTGACAACAGGTGTTCCGGCGTGGAGTACACCTCTGAAAATCTCATCTGGCCGCTTGACGCTCGCTCAGCGCCGGCAACCCGGCTACGATCTTGCCAGCGTCACCTGTGCAGTAGACAGCATTCCTCTCGACATCACGGTGAACCTTGATTTGAGCGTGATCGCCGCCGAGATACCGGAGACCGGCAGTGTGATTTGCACGTTCACGAATCGCGGTCATATCGAGCGAACCGGGCATCCGAAGACGCGCGCTGGTCGATGAGGCCCCTCTCCTGCTGGTCGACTCACCGCTTGGCAACAGAATTGTCTCATATTTATCGCCCGGCGCTCTAGGCAACAAAGGCGGCCGCGTCCGTGTAGAGCGAACGTTCCTTCACCCGCTCGAAGCCAATGCCGTCAATGTCCGTCAGAAGGATTCGGGTCTCGGTCTTGCGCCCGGCGCGCATCGCGGCATCGACCAACACCTGAAAGAAGACATCCCGCTGGGCATGGCTCCCGCCAATCTGGTGAAGGTCGCGACGCACCGGCCAGAGCAGATCGACGACACGGTCGTGTTCGCCCCGACGATGGGCGGCCATCGCTTCGACAACGGGCACGCCAATCGTGCGCGTGACCGCGCCGACGACGCTGTGGCCTTCGCCAAAGCGCTGCATGTCTTCGACCAACGAGTCCACGAGATCGTAACGCCCGACGGCGGCAAGCGCCATCGCGTCATGCGCACTGCTGAACGGATTGGCATGATCGGCGATGCGGTCGGCGCAGATTTCCGCGATTGTGTTCCAGCGGTCGCCGACGTCGACGCCGCGCAATTCCAGGCGCTGCAATAGCGAGGCAACATTCTGCAAATCGATGGTGGCGTCGGGCATGGCCTTGACCAGGGGAGATTCTGGATTGCGCACCTTGGTGTCGAGCAGCTCTAGGATGCGATCGTAGTCGCCGCGCTCAACGAGGAACAAGCAAAGGTGCCACCAATTGTGGTGCGCGATCTGGTTAGCATTTGTCCAATTGCCCGAGAGCGCCGCCATGAACTCGGCACCTTCTTCGACACGCCCTTGCATCACGAGAGTGTGGGCAACGGCATGCGCCCCCCAGGCGCTTTCCGGCTCCCGATCCACCGCGTCGCGGCCGGAACGCTCAGCCGTATCGTAGTCGCCACCTTCCTCGTTGGAGAAGGCACGCACGGCCTGGAAATGGGCAAAGTCCGGCGTATCCTCGTCCCAGGCAGGTGCGGCCCGCTCGACAATGTCGCGCATCCACTTGCTCTCGCCGCTCCAGAACAGCTCGAACTGCGCCAGACGATGGACAACGATATCACGCGGGTTTTCCGCCAGATAGGTTTCGAGAAGCGAGACGCCGCCTTGCAGGTCGCCGGCATTCGCGATCCGCACCGATGCCGCGAGGGCGCGCTCGCGGGGCGATGCATCCGCCAGAAGCGGCTCGACGGCAGAGAGCAGAGCCTGCACGGCCGGGGCAAACTTGCGCGTCCGCGCCGCGTGTAGGATCCAGGTCTTCAGCAGCTTCGGCATGGCGAATTCGGGGTCCGCATCGATGGCCGCATCCAGGTGCCCCATCGCGTCGGCCCGCCAGGCAACGAACGAGCGCGCGCCGCGATCGTAGGCTGCGGCCGCCTTCGGGTCGTTGGTCGTCAGGTCAAAACCGTAGTGATCGCTATATGACATGGTGCATGCTCCTGGCGAAATCTCGGATGTCAAGCAATGTTACTCGTCTAAGATACCTTGTTGTACGATACTGGCAACGCCACGGCATGCAATGCCGGTCTCGGTGTTGACCGCCTGCCCAAGCACCAGGCGTCGTTCTTTGCGCAACACCTGGCCCGGTTTGGCGGTGATCTTAGAAATGTCAGCCAGGATGTCGGCGCAAACGCGAAAGAGATGAGATTGGAGGTCTCCCATGCCTGCCCATGCAAGCGCCGTCGGCACAGCCCTCGATGTCAACCGTGTGGACATGACCGTGCGCAAAGCCTTGGCATATGCGGCCGGGATTGCCGACACCGCAACGCAGATATTCGACGACGACCGCGACGGCGGCATCATCGCGCCACCGCAATTCTGCGTCGCGTTGGAATGGCCTGTCGTCAGCGGTCCCCTGGCACGGCAGGCCTACGGCATGGAGCCTCAGGAGCGGGTGCGTGGCGTCCATGCCAGCCAGGATTCGATCTTCCACCAACCGATCCGTCCCGGCATGAAGCTGCGAACCGTCGGCACGGTCGTCGGCGTACGCCGTGCCCGGGCCGGTGTTCATACGACGGCGAAGCTCGAGACCTTCGATTCCGACACCGGCGATACGCTCGTTACCTCCTGGACGACCAGCATCATCCGCGACGTCGACGTTGCTGGCGACGACAACAGCACCGACGCACCGCCACCCTTGCCGGCTGCTAGCGGCATTGCGACAACGGAGGCAACGGTCTTCATCCCACGCGAGATGCCGCACACGTATACCGAATGCGCCGACATCTGGAATCCCATTCATACAGAGCGGGAAGTGGCTCTTGCAGCGGGCCTGCCAGATATCATCCTGCACGGCACGGCGACTTGGGCTTTGGCCGGGCGCGAAGTGATCCGTACGTACTGCAACGGCGATCCCGCTCGCCTTAAGCGTCTCCACGGCCGCTTCACGGCGATGGTTATTCCCGGCCATGAGATCAGAATCTCGCTTGATGAGGCAGCCGACGGCGCTGTCGGCTTCACGGTCTTCAATCATCAAGAACAGGCCGCACTTTCGAACGGATTGGCGGTTGTCGCTTAGAGCCCTTCAGACTTAGATGGAGTCAATTCTGTTCGCAAACGGCGAGTCGAGCCAGAAGGAGGAGTGTGCAGCCCGTAGCTAGTGCTACGGGCAAACGCTACGACGCACTGGGCGGCCGCCGTTTGCGAACCCATTCGATGTTCGTGTTCGAAACATCGACACGAAGACGGGCCGGGCGAATTTGCCCCGATCTCGGCGCGTCCCGTCTTGTCCGTAGCGCTGCTACGCACTGCGACGGTCCGCTTGATCTCGGAACAAATCCGCGCGGCAGAATGGTTCCATCTAAGTCTGAAGGGCTCTAAGCGACAACCGCCAATCCGTTCGAAAGTGCGGCCTGTTCTTGATGATTGAAGACCGTGAAGCCGACGGCG
>JBPCVZ010000493.1:0-12521 GCA_051010015.1 Hyphomicrobiaceae bacterium | reverse complement strand
CGGGCCGGGCGGATTTGCCCCGATCTCGGCGCGTCCCGTCTCATCCGTAGCACCGCTACGCATTTCGACGGTCCACTTGATCTCGGACCAAATCCGCGCGGCAGAATGGTTCCATCTAAGTCTGAAGGGCTCTAGCGCATCGGCTGCGGTGACGGAGAATAGCTGAACAGGTCCTGGAACGCGAACCGTCTGGCCGGCAATTTCATCCTTGTAATTTTCAGGCGACAATCAAGCTGCGTTGACGGTGCGCCCTGGTTTGGTTGGAGAATTGCCTGGTGCGGCTCCATTCGTTTGAGAACGCTCTAACGATTGTCCTGCAACAATTGCTGCCTGGCGATGTCGAATGTCCGATCGATATACGCCGCCAAGTTGGCGAGGTTGTTGTTGTCGAGGATCGCATCCGCCGTTGCGATCGCTCCGACAAAACCTTGCGTGTGCCAGTGTCCGGGCCTCGGCAGGTCTGGCAGCACGTTCGCATGCAGATGCGGCCAGGGGTTTATGTAGAGGTAAGGCTGGTCGTAGCTCTCATCACCTGGCGATAGGCCCACCCCGATGCCACGCGCGGTTTCGGCATCACCGATCTCGAGCGATACGTATGTCGCGATGTCGAAATGATGCGGCCAGCATCGCACCGGACTTGGGCCGGGCGAGAGATTTGCAATTCGTGCCGCGAAACTGGTCAGAGCTTCGTGGGCAATACCATACCAACCAGACAGCGCCGCAAGTGCAGGCTGTTGGCCTTTCACGTCGAACACCGAGATCGATGCGACATCGGCTGGTAGATCATAAGGCAACGTTGCGCCTGTTGCCGGATTGAGACGCAACGTTCCGAGATGAGCATCGAGCCAAGTCGATGCATCATTTTCCGACCTGCCATCTAGACCTAGTTCTGCTGTGAGCTGGTTCTCTTCTACAATGATCAGACGTAGGGGATCGAGCGTTGCGCCGATGTGGATCTTGGTCCCATCGGCTAGGAGTGGCTGGGACAGGAAGCCGGAAAGCTCTGGGTCCCAACCAAGATTGGAATGGCTGTCGTCAGCCGCAGCGGGAAGATTGGCTCGAGCTGCTCTCGTCAGCAGTTGTACGGCTAGATGGGCGATGGCGCGCGCAGCCGCCAGTGCGCGAGGGGGCACGGCCCGCAGTACGTCTTGATCGATCATCATTCTGTCTCCAGGAGTTGCGAACCCGGCTCGGTTCCATTGCGACCTCAGGTCAGTGGACGCCGCCATAGGCGACGCCGGACAGATCCGACATTTCCTTCTTCCATGTCGTCAGGTCATCGCGCGTGAATTTGGAAAGATGATCATGTCCGCAGGCACGGGCCATGACCTGCATGAGATGAACCGACGCATCGAAGAAGTTGGCCAACTGTCGTGCTGATTTCTCGATGACCAGCCGGTTGACGAGATGCGGTTTCTGCGTCGCAATACCGACCGGGCAATTGTTGGTATGGCAGGCCCGCATGGCGATGCAACCAATCGCCTGCATGGCGGCATTCGAGACGGCGATCGCATCGGCGCCAAGCGCCAGGGCCTTGACAAAATCGGCGGGTTTGCGAAGGCCGCCTGTGATGACCAGTGTGATGCCTTTGCGATCCGAGGCGTCGAGATGAAGCCGCGCCCGTGCGAGCGCGGGAACGGTCGGGACTGAAATATTGTCACGAAAGATTATCGGGGCAGCACCCGTGCCGCCGCCGCGGCCATCGAGGATGATGTAGTCGACACCGACCTCAAGTGCCGCGTCGATATCCTTTTCGATGTGCTGCGCGGATAGTTTGTAGCCGATCGGAATGCCCCCCGTTCGGCTGCGTACTTGGTCAGCGAAATCCTTGATTTGAGAGACCTCGGTCCAATCAGGAAAGCGCGGCGGCGAAATCGCGTCCTGGCCTTCATTGAGACCGCGCACCAGGGCGATCTTGCCTTCAACCTTGCTGCCCGGCAAGTGACCGCCGGTGCCGGTTTTCGCGCCCTGGCCGCCCTTGAAATGAAACGCCTGCACGTCGTCCAGCTTGTCCCAACTGAAGCCGAAGCGGGCAGATGCCAACTCGTAGAAGTATCTCGAGTTGGCCTGTTGCTCTTCCGGCAGCATGCCACCCTCGCCCGAGCAGATCCCGGTGCCGGCGAGTTCCGCTCCCCGTGCCAGCGCGACCTTTGCAGGCTCGGACAGGGCGCCGAAGCTCATGTCAGAGACGAAAAGCGGGATCTCGAGCTGCAATGGTTTCTGCGCGTTCGGACCTATGACCACATCTGTGCCAACCGTATCGTCGTCCAGCAATGGTGGTTTGTGGAGCTGCGCCGTAAGAACTTGAATGTCGTCCCAGCTTGGCAGTTCCGTACGCGGCACGCCCATCGCGTCGACGGCACCATGATGACCAGTCTTCGTCAGCCCCTCGCGCGCGTAGCGTTGGATCAGTGCGTTGAGAGGCTCCTCTGCCGTGCCGTGGCTGGTGTCTGCATAGAGACCGAGATAAGCGTCGCGGTTGAACGGCTGCGGATGTTCTTCGGCCCATGCCGTGATCTCGTCGGCATCGACCAGCACCTCACCGTTCTCGGTCCACGCGGTGAATTTCTTGAGTGCTTCCGCGTTGTTGTATTCGGAGACGCCGGTGTCGAGGCGATAGTCCCAGTCATGGACGCCGCAGATCAGGTTGTTGCCTCTGACGTGACCGTCGGACATGAGCGCGCCACGATGCATGCAGCGACCGTAGAGGACCGAAACATCGTCATCGAAACGGACGACGACAAGATCAACGTTACTAACGAGTGCGTACGCTGGTTCGCGATCAGTCAGGTCATCAAGTTTGGCAACGGGTGTTGGTTGCATTTGTGTCTCCAATTGTCTTCTGTCACTCGTGTTCCGAGATTTCCAGACCACGCGTCATCAAGGGTTTGGCCGATGAGGCAATCGGCATGGTCTCGGCGCACTCACCTTGAGCTGCGATCAGCCCCGCGTACCACTTGGCGCCGGGAACCGCACTCAAGCCATGCAGGACCGCACTGATCCAAACCGCATTGATCGCCAGGGCGAGGACCTGTTCGGCCAGCGCGTGATCGATCTGCTTGACGATCAAGAGCGCAAACAGCGCTGTGGCAAGGCCGCGTGGTCCGAACCATCCGAAAAACAACCTGGTCGGAGTGGACGCATCGGTGCCGATCAGCGACAGCCAGATCGCGAGTGGGCGAACAACGAAGAGGCTCGTCATGATGATGGCGAGCGTTGTCCACGTCAGACTGGCGAGTGCCTCGGGCACCAGCACCATGCCGATCAACAAGAACGCGGCCCACGCCAGCATCTGCCCTTCACTTTCCGTGAACTCGTAGACGAACTTGCACTGTCCTTGCACGACGTTGCCGAATGCCAGCCCACCAACGAAAGCCGCGATAAAGCCATTGCCACCGATTTGCGTGGCGCCAAGATAACAGGCTGCCGCAAGCGCAATAGCGCCGATGCCTTCGTACGTCTCGGCGGTGAGACCAAGCGCTTTTGCGCGCAGCAGCATCCATCCGCCAGCGACGCCGGCAATGATTCCGACGAGCGGGCCAAGCGTCAGCTGCATGAAGCCAAACAGAACCCAGTTGGTTTGGTCGGCGTCCATGGCTTCGGCGGCCAGACTGGCGAAAAGCAGAACCGCCGGCAGTGCCAGTCCATCGTTTAATCCGCTTTCGACCGTCAAGGCGCGCCGCGAACGCTCTGGGACAATCGGGTTCGTGACGACTGCCTGGCCAAGGGCGGCATCTGTCGGTGCCAGAATTGCGGCGACAAGCGCGATGGCGACCAATGGCCAATCGGAAAGAAACGGCCAGGCTGCCAGTGACCCAAGCAGGATCGCTAATGGCATGCCGATTGCCAACATGCGAACGGGCCAGACGTGTTGGCGGCGCAAGGCGGCCAGGTCAATCTGAGCCGCATCCAGAAATAGTAGAACGATCAGTGCGACCTCGGCGACGATATGCAGGAGGCGTTCGGCGTCTGCGGCTGGCATCAAACTTGTGGTCGAGAGCAGGTAACCGAAGCTCAAGAACAGCATCGGTGCGGTCAGCATCGTTGAGGCCAACCGGTTTGCTATCATGCAGAATAGGGCCGTGAAGACCGCGACGAGCAGAAGTCCGACTGTCATTGAATGACCTCACGGGAGCGGAAATGAGCACTGGAGATGCATCACGGTCTAGTTCATCGGCATGACGATACGACGGTAAACGAATGCGCTGTGAGAAATTGATGCAAGCCGAGCAGAAAAGGTTACATTGTCGTGCGGGAAAATATCACTGGCTTCACCCGCACCCGGTGCGAAAGGCAGCAGTCTTGACTGAAATCGGAAGATCTTGAATGTCAGGACCCGCAGCACAGACCGGTGATGACGGCGACCTTGTCGAAAGAATACGACAGGGCGAAACAGGTGCCGCGGAGGTGCTCGTGCGCGCGCACGGTGGATGGATGCTTGCTGTTGCGCGGCGATTGACCGGTGAGCCTTCGCTGGCTCAGGATTGCGTTCAGGAAGCATTTCTCAGCGTCTTCAAGGGCATCGAGACATTTGAAGCGCGGTCATCTCTGAAGACTTGGTTGCATCGCATCGTCGTCAATGCAGCGCTGATGAAATTGCGGTCTCGACGCCGAGCCAATGAACAACCGATCGACGACCTGTTACCCGAATTTGACAGCAATGAATGTCGGCTGGAAACGCCGTGGAAAGTTATCGAGCAGCCCGACGAACTGCTTGAAAGGACCGAAACCGCGGGCATCGTGAGAGCCGCGATATACCAACTGCCCGAGAGTTATCGCACCGTGCTATTGCTGCGTGATATCGAGGAAATGAGTACATCGGAAGTCGCTGAAGTCATGGGAATTGCGGATGGCGCCGTGAAGGTGAGGCTGCACCGGGCCAGGGCAGCGCTCAAAAAGATCCTGGAACCGGTCTTGCGAGGAGAACTTTAATGGCGGACCTCGGATCAAAAATCATGCGTCTCGTCAAAGGCAAGATGATGCGACATCTGCCTCAGATGATTTCCTGTGTCGAGTTCGAGGAATTTATCCTGGAGTATCTGGACGGTGAGCTCGAGCCCGGTCGGCGCCGGCGTTTTGAGCTTCACATCCGGCTTTGCCGCGAATGCCGGGAGTACCTGGTCGCTTATCAACGAGCGCGCGAGCTTGGTCGCAAGTCTCTGCTTAAGACACAACATGAGTTGCCGGAGGTTCCCGAAGAGCTGGTCAGCGCGATTTTGAACGCCAGAGGCAACGACTAGAGCCGCGAATCCTCGATTGGAGACAATTCTGGCGTGCGGTTTTGGGCAAGAGGGTTTGTTCGATGGAGACTTTTGACCACATCGTCATTGGCGGCGGTATTATCGGTCTATCCATCGCATATCATTTGGCTCTCGATGGCCAAGAGAGCGTTCTCGTGCTGGAGCGCAATGAAATCGCGAGTGCCGCATCCAGCAAAGCGGCGGGACTGATCCTGCAAGCCACGGCGAAGCCGTTCAAAACACCTGTTGTCAAATTTACCCGTGATACGATTTCCCTGCTTGAAGAGGAACTGGGGGAATCGATCGGGTTTCATGAGGTCGGCAGCCTTCGGATTGCGGCGTCTGCCGCCCGCGTCGCAGAATTGGAGAGCATGGAGAAAAACGCCTCACTTCATGGCATTTCATACCACCAACTCAGCCATGATGATGTGCGAAAAAGAGCACCCTGGCTGGACCCTTCGACGTCACATCGCATCACTTTCTTCCCGACCGACGGCTATGTTGATCCTTATATTTTCAGTGTCGCCTACGCCCGGGCAGCGCGCCGACGTGGCGTTCACATACGGCAACGTACCGCCGTTGTAGACCTGATCATGAAGTCCGATCGCATCATCGGTGTGAAGACAGCTGCAGGCGACATTCACGGTGGTTCTGTCATCGATGCCGCGGGGGCCTGGGCTTCCCTGATTTCCGCCCGCGCGGGTTTTCCTCTTCCCATGGTGCCGACGCGAAGCCACTATTGGATCACGGCTCCGAATACAGCCTATGGCGGTGATTTTCCGATCGCCCTGCTGCCCGACGCGAGCGCCTATTTCCGCCCCGAAGTCGGGGGCATGGTGATCGGCATACAGGAGAAGAACTCTTGCACCTTCGACGCCCGCGAGCTGCCGGACGACATCAATGCGTTCTCCCCGACACAGGGAGAAGAGCATTGGGAAATCTTGACCGATGCGATGGAGGCGATTTCAGTCTTCTTTCCGCACCTCCCGCAAGCGCAATTTGCGTCATACGTCAGCGGTCTATCGACTTATACGCCGGACGGCAGCTTCCTGCTGGGCGCGGTTCCCGGGGCCAACGGTTTCTATGCGGCAGCAGGATGTTGCGGCAATGGCATTGCGCTTTCCGCCGGGATAGGCACGGCGATATCGGCCATGGCGCGCGGAGACCAACCCAAGTTCGACGTTACGCCCTATGCGCCAGACCGTTTTGGTGCGGTCGATCCTTATTCGCGCGATTTTCGTGAGCGCTGTGCCGCCGCCCGTGCCTCGAAGTCGCGCAGCTCCGACACGGTCCGTGCCGAATAACCAGATCAGCTCCGTTCGACAGCTGCGACGACTGCCAAAATTGGCGTGAAGCTCTGCTTGGCCTGCCGTCATTTGGACAACAACGGACAAATGCCGGTAGGGTGTGGTCATAAAGAGGAGGACGCATTTCCATGAAGACGATGCAGGATGCCACGGGCAATCTTTCCCGGTTGCAAGCCATGATCGATGCCGGCGCGTATGACGCCGTGGTCGCTGTTTCACCGGAAAATGTCCTGTATGCGGGCGATGTGTTCATCTCCACGCAGATCGACATCCGTGACCGTCTCGCTCTCATCGTTTGGGCCAAGGGCCGTGCCCCCGCGTTCATCCTGTGCCAGGTCGAGGAGGGCTATGCCCGCCAGGAATCCTGGATCAACGATATTCGTACCTACAAGGAATTCGTGACGTCGCCCATCGATGTTCTCGCGGACACGCTGGAAGAGTTTGGCTTGGCTCGCAGCCGGGTCGGCATCGAAACCGAATACCTCGGCGTGCACTATCATCAGCGGCTCATGACGCGCCTGCCGGGGCTTCGTCTCGAACCCTGCGATAAGCTGTTTGCACAGGCGAGAATGATCAAGTCCGAGCGCGAGCGGGAAATTCTGACCGCCGGATTTCGCGGCACCGAAAAGGCGTTGATGGAAACCTATCAGCAGACCCGCGTCGGCGACACGGAGCGCGACATGGCATTCCGGCTGTGCGATGGGATCCTGCGCTCTGGTGCCCAGTCCGTCGCATTCTGCCACATCAACGCAGGGCCCAATACCGGTTACCCGCACATGGACCCGTCCGACAACGCCGTCGCTGCAGGCGACATTCTCAAAGCGGATGCCGGCGGATTCTATCAGCGCTACTATTCGAATGTCGGCCGAACGGCAAAGATCGGCAAGCTGAGCGATGAAGATCGCTCGTGGTGGAGCCGGCTACGTGACATTCACCACGAGATTGTCGACATGGTCCGCCCTGGCAACACCGGCGCACAGCTGTTCGAAGCGGCAACCCGGCTGCATCAAAAGCACGATATTCCGTTTCCATATGCCCACAACGGTCACGGCATCGGCTTGCAAGTGCATGAACATCCGCTGATCAGCCCGCATGACGACACGCCCTTTGAAGCTGGGATGATGACCACCGTGGAGACTCGCGTGCGTTGGGTCGGCAAGGTCGGCTATCACATGGAAGACCTCCTCGAAGTTACGCCAGGCGCGCCGGTTGTTCGCTCTGACTATTTCGACAATGAGGAAATACTCGTTGTTTGACCTGTCACGGACCGCATCGACATCAATCGACAACCGCACCGCTTGTGATGAACACGGGCACAGCTGTTGCGGTTGAGCGGCAGTGTTAACTGACGTGCCGGGCAGGAAGTCCCGTCGTGATCGCGACAAGCGAAGCGATTTGCATTGCAATGCGAACCCAAGTTATCGTCACTTCGATGGCAAATTATGTAAGAGTGCTGGCAGGATACGATCGAATGTGTCGTGTTCTACTGCATTGTACCCTTTTGACGGGGCTGGGTCCGGGTCCGGAGCGGTTCCTCTCGGAGTCCAATGAAGGCGAAAAAAATCAGTGAAGGCGTAAAAAGCAGAGGAGTAAGCGAGATGAAGATGCGTTTGATCTTGGGGTCTGTCATGGCGATGGCCATGGCTGGCAATGTCGCCGCGGCCGACTGGCCGAGCAAGCCCATTACCTTGATTGTGCCTTACAAGGCGGGTGGCACCACCTACAGTATGTCCCAGGTGATGTCCAAGGCACTTGGGCGCGAACTCGGCACCAAAATTGCCGTTAAGCCGATGCCAGGTGGCGGTAGCGCGGTTGGCATCACGCGGGTGTCAAAAGCCAAGCCTGACGGCTACACCATCGCCTATTCCGATCTCAACAACATGATCTGGAATCCGCTGGCGCAAAAGGCCGTGAAGTACCGTATGAAGGATCTGCGTCTCATCGCCGGTGTGGCTTCCTATCAGCCGGCCATCATTGCGACGCCCAAGCAGCCGTACAAAAACTTCCAGGAGCTGATCGCCTACTCCAAGAAGAAGGCGGTCAATGTCGCCGACATGGGCGGCATTTCCAAAGCCATCCTCTCGTTCATCTCCAAGAAAGAAGGCGTCAAGTGGAACCTGATCCCAACCCGTGGTGGTGGCGAAATGGTGCCATTTATCCTCGGCGGCAAGGTCGACTTTGCCTACAGCGGCGGCATCCATCAGAAGTACCCCAACGAAATGATTGTGCTCGCTTCCTTCCTGTCCAAGCCTTTGGCGTTCACGCCGAAAGCACCTTCGATTCAGGACCTCTACGGCGTGTCGCAAGTCGGTAATGCGGTTCTCGTAGGACCGGCGGGGCTGCCCGACGACATCGCAAAGAAAATCGAAACGGCGGCCAAGAAGATCCTGGATGATCCTGACTTCACCAAGCTGCTCAAGAACATCAAGTTCCCGAAAGCCTACCGGGCGGGTGCAGACTTGACCAAGTTGGCTGCCGATACAACCAAGAGTCTGGAAAAGGTTCTTGAGGCCATCAAGTAGACCGCAGCAATACAGTGCGAGGCCGCGCCAGTCCTGCGCGGCCTCGTTCGCATCTCAACGCGGAGGCTGAAGCCCGGTGCGAAATACCCACCTGATGGCCGGAATCTTCCTGTTTCCGGTTTGCGTCTTTTGCCTCTTGTGGCTGATCCCCAACAACACCGTCCCGCCCACTAGCGAGAACGACATCTCGCCGGGTTTAGTTCCCTCCATAGCCGTTGGGACCGGCGTGATCCTGTCCTTCTTGATGGCCTGGCGCGCGTGGCGCGTGAGTGGTGTCGAAGCCGAAGCCATGGATGATGAGTTCGGGGCAGAAGCCACCGGCATCGACGCCAACGTGTTGATCAACACGGGGCTGTGGGCGCTCGGCTCGGGCGTTGCCTGGGCGATCATTAGCTATATCGGCTTCGAGCCCGGCATGACCGTGCTGCTTGTCGCGACCTTGCTCTACATCCGGGTGTACCGGATTACACCATTGATCGGCACGGCGGTGATCATGCCCATCTTGCTGTCCCAGGCTGCCTGGTACTTTTTCACCACTGAAATGCCAGGCATCTGGCGCTAACCGGACCCGATCGGAAGCTCAATGGACATCGCAACGATGATGGGGGCCGGCTTCGAGGCCGCCTGGACCTGGCAGAACCTCCTGTTTATCTGCGCGGGCGTGACGCTTGGGATCATCTTTGGGGTGCTGCCCGGGCTTGGCAGTGTCACGGCCTTGGCGGTCCTGGTGCCCATTACCTTTTACTTTTCCCCGTTGGCGGCGATCGCCTTCCTGGTCGGGGTGAACAAGGGCGGTACATCCGGCGGCGCCATTCCGGCCATCTTGATCAACGCGCCGGGCACGCCGGAAGCGGCGGCGACCGCGATGGATGGCTATCCGCTCGCCCAGAAGGGCAAGCCCGAGAAAGCGATGAAGACGGCGCTCTATTCGTCGGTGTGTGGGGACACGTTCTCGGACATCATGCTGATCCTGCTGGCTGCACCCATCGCTGCGATCGCGCTCAGGTTCGGCCCGGTGGAGTTCACCGCCATCATCCTGTTCTCTTTCACCCTGATTGCTGCGCTCGCTGGCAAGTCGCTGGTCAAGGGAATTCTGGCCGCGGCACTGGGTGTTTTTCTGAGTACCTGGGGCCTCGACCCGGTCGACAGCACCGAGCGCCTGACCTTTGGAACAGTCGAGCTGTTCGATGGCATTCCGCTGTTGCCTTTTGCGATCGGTACACTGGCACTCAGTTCCGTGGTGTCCCAATTGTTCGATTTGCGCCATGAGGGTGAGCCCGTCCGTGAAGTGCCGCGCACCGCGGCGGAGTTCAAGGAAGACAACAAGCTCGGGGTGCTCGAATTCTGGAGTGGCTGGAAGACGCTGCTGCGTTCGGCCGGTATCGGGACCGTGGTTGGCATGTTGCCCGGGCTTGGCGTGACGCTGGCCGCGTTTCTGGGCTATGGCGCCGCCAAACGCTCATCGAAGCACGGCGACGAGTTCGGCAAGGGCCGGTTGGAAGGCATTCAAGCGACGGAAGCCGCAAACAGTGCAGTGGTCGGTTCCAACCTCATCCCGACCATCGCACTCGGTATCCCCGGTAACGTCGCTGCCGCCGTGCTGATCGGCGCCTTCGAGATCCATGGCGTGGTCCCGGGTCCGCTAATGATCCGTGAGCATGGCGTCCTGATCTACAGCATCTTTGCCTCCATGTTGCTGGCCAATGTCGCTCACATCATTATCGGCCGGGCAGGTATCCGCCTGTGGGTCCAATTCGTGCGCATCCCCAAGCACGTGGTGCTTCCCACCGTGATCGTCCTTTGTGTGATTGGCGTCTACATACCCTCCAACTCGATGTTTCATGTTGGTCTGCTCTTCGCGTTCACCGCTCTCGGCTATCTGATGCGGAAGGGTGGTTTCTCCATCGTTTGTTTGGTGATCGGCTTTATCCTGGGCGATGACTTTGAAATCGCCTTGCGGCAAGCGATCTTGATGAACAGCAATGATTACGGCGTGTTCCTGCAGAGCCCCATTGCCCTGTTCTTCTTCGCTTTGACGATTTTTTTCACCTGGCACTTCGGTTTCCGCAGCAACAAGAAAAAGAGCACGAGTGGCGCGCCGGCTGGAGGGGCCGAGTAGGCTCTTCAACTGCGGTCCGCCAAGCTTCAAACGACGAGTATCGTCTCATTGTCAAAATAATCGGAGCGGACAACCGGTGCGCCTTCTGTCACTTCCAGTAGGTCTTCCATGTGGTAGCCCACCTTGCCGACCCAGCGCACGCGTGTCTCCACGGTGGTCATCATACCGGCTTCAAAGGGCGTGTTGTCATGCGGGCTGATCAACGGATGTTCGTGCACTTGCAGGCCGATGCCGTGGCCATTGTGGGCATAAGGAAATGGAATGCCGTGTTTTTGGTGCAGCCGGGTTGCGGCCTCGAATAGCTGTGCACCGGTGTTGCCAGGGCGGACCATATCGATGATCTCGTGATGAATGTCACGCAGCCGGCTCCACCAAGAGCGATCGTCATCGGTCAGTTTGCCCATCTTTGCCGTGCGACCAACATTGGAATAGTAGCGCTGGTAAAATCCACCAGCATCTGCCTTCAGTATATCGCCCGCAGCGACTGCGTTGTCGGACGGGTCCATGTGTGGGTATCCCGTATTGGGCCCGGCGTTGATGTGGCAGAATGCGACGGATTGTGCACCTGAGCGGAGAATCCCATCACACAGTCGGAACGCCATGTCGCGCTCCGTATCACCGACACGAGTCTGCGCATAGGTTTCCATTAGCGCCTTTTCGGTGCCGCGAAATCCGGCAGTCAGGATGTCTCGCTCGCGCTGGGATTTGACCATTCTCGCGTCAGCGAACAGCTGATCGCAGGGTTCGAGGCGAAGCCCCGGCAGGCGCGTCATGAGCATCTGATGATAGCGCACGCCGAGATACTCTGTCTCTATGCCGACCCGGCCGCGCGCCAAACCGAATTCATCTAACGTGTCCGCCAGGACATCGACAGGCGAAGTCACGAACTCTTTGTAGGTGCGAATATCATTGATCCAAGATTCCTGGCGAACATAGCCTTCCTCAACTTGGCAAAGGACGTACGCGGGGGCACGGCCTTTGGCCCAAACGACGAAGGCCAGCCGATCGCGAATGTCGACCTGCGTGGATATGAATACATCGCCCGCATACAGCACATTTTCCGGTGAAACAGCGACCACGGCATCATAGTCGCTGGCGTCAATAAAAGCCTGCAAACGGGAAAGATTGCCGGTGGCATCCTGCATCGTCTTCATCGAATTGCGACCTCCTGTTCACGACGGCGACCAAATACTAACGGCAATCGTCGGGCGTTGTCCAAACAGCGACACGTCACGGGCGGGTTTTGGAAACGGGCCTGTCGACCAATTCGACCACCGTGCTCGGATACCGCAGGATCGAAACCACCACTCTTCAGATTTCAGACAGTTGAGGG
>JBPCVZ010000492.1:0-10737 GCA_051010015.1 Hyphomicrobiaceae bacterium | reverse complement strand
TGCGTTAGCAGGAACTAGTTACTCACGCGAGGGGGGATTCTGATGCCATTTGAGGCGAATAAATTTATCATTTGCGCCGGAGCGATCCTGTCATTGACGGGATGCGTTGCCGGAGCGATCCAGGATCGCGCATCACGACCGGCAGAACTGCTGCCGATGACGCAGACCGGATTCAAGACAGAGACACTGCCGCCACCGGCGCATGCCGTAAAACTCGCCGTTTACGAGATCAAAGATAAAACAGGTCAGCATAAGCCGAATGACGCCTTCGCCGAGTATTCGCGCGCCGTCACGCAGGCCGGCACAGCGATTTTAACGGACGTTCTCAAGAAGACGGGAGATGGACGTTGGTTCCGTGTCCTCGAGCGCGAGGGCATCAAGGACGTTATCCAAGAGCGTAACATCCACAACGTCAGGACGCAGCTGCACTACAAGCAACGTCATCTCGGCAAGGGGCGTCATCCTTATGCCGACTCGCGTTCGCGCGCCGTCGACAACAAACTTCTCGCCGCCAATCATAAGCTGCTTAACCTGCAGTCAGATTTGGAAGCGGCCAAAAGACGTGTTGCTGACCTGCAATCCCTGGGCAAGGCGCCCGCCGGTTCAGCCGCGGCCGCTCTGACCGACGCACAACGCGAGGTGTTCGTCACCGAACAACAGGCGAAACTTGCATCGAGCCGACTGAAGGTGGTCCAGCTCGAAAAGCAGCTGGTTGATGCTCAGGCCAGCAAGAAAACCGCGACGTTCCAACAGGCTGCGGCAATCGCACGCGCGAAAGACGAACTGGCCAAGCAGTATGCGCGGCAGCTTCCTGCCTTGCCCCACTCCAACATCATCATCAAGGGCGCGATCACCGGCTACGACAGCAACGAAACGACGGGTGGTCTCGGTGCACGGCTGCTGGCGATTGGCGGCGATGGTCAATACCGGCGAGATATCGTGACGGTATCGCTTCGCGCGATAGATGTACGCTCCGGCGAGGTCCTGGTCTCTGTCACATCAACCAAGACGATCTATTCCAAGGCGTTGAATGCCCAAACCTTCCAGTTCGTTGCCGTCGACAAGATTCTCGAAATCGAAGCCGGCGTCACACGCAATGAAATTCCGAGCCTGGCGGTTCGGCATGCCTTCGAGCTGGCCGTGTTCTCATTGATCGCAGAGGGCGTAAACGGGCGTCTTTGGCAGTTCGCTGATCCCGATATGAGAGACAAGGTGCTGGCGCACTACGAAGGCCGCTACGCCAATCCGCGGCGCGATGTCGAGAAATATGTTCGCGACAAGGAACTCCTGGTCGCAGACGGCAGCGGTCGCCGCCACAAGTGACACGATCTGCGCGCAATCGCGCATCAAGTCCGAAAGACTCTATTGCAATGACAACGGCGGCCTCGGCCGCCGTTTGTCGTTCAGCCCGTCAGTCATAGTAACGATAGGGACCGATCTGGCGATACGAGAGCCCGTATTGATCGTGCTCGACCGGCCATTCCTGATCTGCACTGTCGTCGGCCACGCCGTACCAGTCACGGCAGGGCTCGACGAGGACGTTGGTTGGCAGGCAGGGGGAGCCGGTCGACGCGCCGATGAAAGTTGAATGGATGAACGCCGAATGGCTGTGCGCGGCGATCACGACGACGCGTTGATCTGCAGATGCCGGGCTGGCCGCAAACACGCTGGCGCCGACTGCAACGGCCGCCCAGAGGGATTTTGAGATACGCATAACACTTCCTACTGTCCAGAAATGGGACGATCGGCAAGGTAACGTTAAGCGGCAGTCTTAATCCAGGCTTGGTGGCGAAGAGTTGCTGAACTGGTTAACCTGAGGGCAAGCATGTACATTGCCCGCCGCGCCTTGCCCTTCACCGCCACCGAGGATTGATCATGTCCGAAGCCGAAGCCACCGCCGCCGTCCTGCCGATGCTCGAGCGCCGCCGTATCGAGGCGCAGATCCTGGCCCACGTATACGAAACCTTGAAGGCCAGCCACGGCGTCGACGTCGCCCAGCAGACCGTCGCGGATGCCGTCAAAGCATCCTCGATCGAGCAGGCCAGGGCGATGGCCGATGCGGTCGGCGGCAACACCTCGATGCAGACCTTCGTCGACCGCCAGTCGCAGTGGACCATGGGCGGGGCGCTGGAAATCGACGTCAAGGAGCAGTCCGACGAGGTCTATCGCTTCGACGTCAAACGCTGCCGCTACTCGGAGATGTATCGCGAGATGGGCCTTGGTGAGATCGGCCACCTGCTCTCGTGCCAGCGCGACGGCACCTTCTGCGAGGGTTACGACACGCGCCTCAAGCTGACCCGCACGCAGACCATCATGCAAGGTGCGACGCACTGCGATTTCAGCTATCGCATCGAGGA
Organism: Hyphomicrobiaceae bacterium; assembly: GCA_051010015.1. Taxonomy (GTDB): domain Bacteria; phylum Pseudomonadota; class Alphaproteobacteria; order Rhizobiales; family Hyphomicrobiaceae; genus CAJQQK01. The sequence goes on along the minus strand of JBPCVZ010000492.1, from coordinate 8,380 downwards.
ACCGAAAGACTAGAGGCGCGAAGCTCTCATCACGCCTCCAGCGCGCCGCTCCCGATCGCCAGCAGGCGGTCTTCCTCGCACTGGAATTGCGGGCTCTCGTCACGCGGCTGGCGGCTGTCCTGACCGGGCGCGGCGAGGTCGTCGTGCTGCCAGCCATCATCCGCCGCCCAGCGATTGGGCAGGCGCTCGATCGTCTCGGGCACGGTCATACGCGCGAGCCCCCGCACGCTGGCACGGATCACGGCTAACTGATCCTCGCGATCAAATGGCCGCCCGCCGGTGTGGCCAAGCGGATAGTCGAGGAACGTCGCGCGCGGCGGCCGGCCCGCTTCGGTGATATCCAGCGCGCTTGCGATGCACAGCGTCGTGATGCCGTTGGCTTCGAGATGGCGGGCGATCAAACTCACGGTTTGATGGCAGACCGGTCACATCGGCACGAGCAGGACCGCATCGACCTCCTGAGCCCTGAACGCCGCGGCGACCGCAGGAACCAGTTCCTCGCGCACGCGGCGCTGCGAGTAGATGCCGCCCATGCACGACAGTGCGCGTTCGGCCAGGCTGCCAAGCATGCCGTCCTGCACCAGACGGCGCAGCGCGGTGAGCGGCAGGATGCAGTCCGGGTCCTGGCGGGGACCGACGAGATAGCCCTCGGTGATGTGCGAGAACCGGATCTGGTCGCTCGGCGTGTCGTGCGCGATCTCGCGCAACGAGGTGTCATCCTTGTAGTGAAACGCGCGCTGCCCGGCGACATAGGCACCAGCCGTCGAGAGCATGCCGAGCCTGATCTTGTCGAGCGGTTTGCGCAGCGCCGTCCATGCCGGTGGCGTGTCGGCATAGTACCAGCGATAGGGCGCGTAGCCGAGCTGTTCGTAGTGTCGGGTAATCCGATCGATATATGCCACCGCCATCGCCGCGCTCCCTGGGCCTTCGTCACAAATACTGTACCGCGAAGGCAGCGGCCACGCAAAGCACTTGGCGCGTGGTCAGAGCAGAGATACCAGCCTCTAGCGTGTGAAGATCGCAACCATGCCAACTGTTACGATCAGGCAAATAACAAGCACAATGCCTGCCCATCTGGCGCGCGCAGAGGCGCTCAGTACGACCTGCAAGCGAAACTCCAGCAGCATGCCGCAGATCAATCCAATCACACCGCCCAGCACCGCGCCGACCGGTCCAAAGAAATAACCACCCGCGACCGCACCGGCGATCGCAGCAATCGTGGTCATCGGAAAAGTGACGAATAAGAACTCCAGCAGCGCATGAATCATTTAGTTCACCGTTTCCTGACGACACGACCTTTTGCACGCAAGGCCGCTCTACTCAGGCCAACGTGTACATGTCAGTCGCTGTTCGGCTGGAAATGGTTCAAGTTGATGACGAGCTGCGCGCGTCGCATCTGGAGCGAGAGGTTGTGGTGTCGAAAGCTCAGAATGCTATTCCGGCTTGCGGAAATCACGCCGCGCACGCGCCGCTTCGGCACGCATGACACATCCCTCGGCGTGGTCATTGATGAGTCCCATCGCCTGCATGAAGGCAAACACCGTTGTCGGCCCGACGAATTTCCAGCCACGCTTCTTGAGGTCTTTGGCCAGTGCGACCGACGCCGGCGATGTAGACGCGCTCTGTGGTATCCATGCCTCCCCGGGGTCGACTTCGAACTGCCACAGATACGTGGCGAGAGACCCTTCCACATCCGCCATTTCGCAGGCGCGACGCGCATTGTTGATGACTGCCTCGATCTTGCCGCGGTGGCGCACGATGCCCTCATCGCCAAGCAGCCTTTCGACGTCGGGCCGGCCGAACCTCGCCACCTTGCGAAAATCGAAACCGTTGAACGCGGCCCGAAAATTCTCGCGCTTTGCAAGGATCGTTCGCCAACTAAGCCCCGATTGGAAACTCTCCAGACAGAGTTTCTCAAACAGTTGCATGTCGTCGCCGACGGGAAAGCCCCACTCCTTGTCGTGATAGTCCCAGAACTCCGGCGCGGCGGCGCACCATGCGCAGCGCGGCCGGCCGTCCGGTCCAGGTACCGTACCGCCCATGCGCTCAGTCCTTCAGAAAATCGAGACGTGGGTCGGTGCGCGCGGTCGTGACCTCGAAGATCTCCGGCTTCACGACACCCTCGATGACAAATGGATCGTTGCCAATCCGTTCATCCAGGGCCTCGCGCGTGAGCCCGGTTGCCAGGATCGCACCGCCGGCGGCGGGCTGCAACGAGCCGACAGCGAGGAACGCGCCGTCTTCGAAGCCGCTTGCAATCCAGCGGTTGTGCGCCTCCATCGCTGCAGGCGCCTTGGACTTATCCGCAAATCTCAGGAACACCACGAACATGAACTCATCTCCCTTTGCCACCGCGTTTCTTCGGTTTGACCGACTCAAGCCATGCGCATAGATCGTCCACCTCGCGGCGAATGAACGCCTCGTCTTTGAACGCACTGGCAAGCGCCGCCACGCCTTGCGATCGCGCCAGGACATGCATGGCAAGGGCATCGGCATCGGCATGACCCCACTCGCTGAACTGTCGCGCGAGCCAATCCCGAAACAGAGCGAATATATCGCGGGCGCGATCTTTCGCCTGATGATCCAGTTTGACGAGTTCGCCGCACAGCGTGCCGACCGGGCAGCCATGCAGCATGATCTTCGAGCGATTGGCGATGAGGATGGTGATGAACCCGCGAATGCGCTCGGCGGGATCATCACCCTCCGCTTCCCAGCGCTCGAGCATTGCCTCGGTTTGCGCAATGCGCCGGTCGATCACGGCATCGAGAATGGCGTCTTTGGTCTTGAAGTGATGATAGAAATTGCCGCGCGAGATGCCGACCTCCTTCGCGAAATCCGCAAAGGAAGTGGTCTCGAAGCCCTGGGAGTAGAACAGATCATCTGCCTTTTCGACGATCTCGTCGCGTGTGGACTTGCCGGACATGGGGACATCTTCCAAACACTGAAAATTTGAAATTAGGACAATTGTCCTATTTCGTCAACGACATCATGAGTCAACCTGGCAGCGAGTTTCGAAATTCGCCGCCCTTGGACCTCACTCACCCTTTTCCGGTTTACGCGCAACGCATTCCGCCGCGCGACGCGCGCGCGGTTCTCGACGCCTTTTGTCTTGATGCGATGGACGGCTCTCGCCCCACTCTGCCAGCCTCACTCGTCGCGAAACGCGCGATTGAACTGGTCGGTCAGGGGCTTCGTCAGGTAGCTCAGCACCGTGCGCGGCCCGGCCGTCATCATGACCTCGGCAGGCATGCCGGGCTTGACTTCGGCGCTGCCAAGGCGCGCGACCTGGTCCGGCGCCAGAGCGATGCGCACGCCATAGTAGGGCGCGACGTTGTCGGTGCCGCCGGACTGGTCCGAGGCGATGCGCTCGATCGTGCCGGACAGCTCGGGCGTCGTGCGCTGGTTGAAGGCGGTGAAACGGACGCGCGCCGGCATCCCGCTCCACACTTGATCACGGTCGATCGTCTGCACGTTGGCATCGACGACAAGCTTGGTATCGGAAGGCACGATCGAAGCGACCGTATCGCCGGCCTTGATGACGCCGCCGACCGTATGGACGACGAGTTCGTGAATGGTACCACGATCGCTGGCGCGGATCTCGAGACGTGCCTGGCGGGCCAATGCCGCGCGCAAACGTTCGCTCAGCTGCGTCAGTTCCCCCTCGATCGTCTCATGCTCTTTCAGCACCTCGTTGAGCGCCGTGACGTCAAGCTCCTCGATCTGCTGGCGCGTCTCGATGATGCGACTTTCGGCTCGCGCGATATCGGCAATCGTCTGCCCCAGCCGGCCCCGCTTCTCCGCCGCGTTGCGGCGTAGTTGATTGTAGCGCGCCACGTTCACGAGCCCCTCGCCGCGCAATCCCTTGAGGTTCTCTACTTCAAGGCGATAGATCGCCATCTCTTCTTCCGTTGCCCGACGCACCTCCGTGAGGCCGACGATCTCCTGGCGCAGCTGCTCGATCCGTCCCTGCAGCTGTTGACGCTTGCTCTTGCGCAATCCGAGGCGTGATTGCAGGAGTTGCTTTTGAACCGCGACAAGTTCGGCGAGTTCGTCGCTCGCCAATACATCCTCGCGCATGGACTTCGGCAGGACGATCGCATCGTGTCCCAGCCGCTCGGCGCTGAGGCGATGGATACGGACCTTGTAGTCGAAGATGCGCTTCTCAGTGGCAGCGATTTCGGCGGCGATCTGTGCGCCATCGAGCAGGATGAGCACGGCGCCCGCCTCGACGTGATCGCCGTCCTTGACATTGATCTGTTTGACGATGCCGCCGGTGTCGTGCTGCACGGCCTTGCGCGCGCCTTCGACCACGACCGTACCCGGGGCGATCACGGCGCTTTCGATTGCGGTGACAACCGACCAGCCGCCGAGGCCGACAACCAGAAGGAACGCCAGGCTGGCGCCGATCCCGATCTGCCAATGGATGGACTGCGTGACTTGCCCGTCTTCATGGTTCGACAACGCGCAAACCTCCGTCTACTGTGGCGGCCTTGCGGTGCTGTTCGTGCAGCATGCGCATCACATCCTGCTTCTCACCGAACATGATCTGGCGGCAGCTCTGAATTTGCATCATCTTGTTAACTTCGGAGATCACGCTGCTACGATGCGTGACAACGATCACGATTGAACCGCCGGCGCGCAATTGCTTGACCGTCGCGGCCAGTGCGATTTCGCCGACACCGTCCATGTTCGAATTCGGTTCATCGAGGACGACCAGGAAAGGGCGCTGATAGACCGCCCGCGCCAAGGCGATGCGCTGGCGTTCACCGCCGGAAAGTGACAATCCTCCCGGCCCGACAACCGTATCGAAGCCGTCCGGCTTTGAGACGATGAGATCATGCACGCGCGCGAGCCGGGCGGCCGCGAGCACGGTCTCCGACGTTGCGTCGGGATTGAACCGCGCAATGTTCTCGGCAATTGTGCCTGGGAACAGTTCAATGTCCTGTGGCAGATAGCCGATGATCTCTCCGCGCCTGGCGCTCGACCACTGGTCGAGCGTAGCGCCGTCGAAGCGCACCTCACCCTCGGTCGCCGGCCACAGGCCGAGCAGCCCCTTTAGGAGGGTCGACTTGCCGCCGCCGCTCGGGCCGATAATGCCGAGCGCATCGCCCGCCTTCAATTTGAAATAGGCCTTCTCCATGAGCACGACGGATTGATCGGGCACCGCGACGGAGAGTTCCGAGACCACGAGCGTCTTGTCCGGCAGCGCCAGTGTCGTCGTCTCCATTCCATCTGGCGTGTCGACGAGCGACGCGCACAATCTTCCGTAGGCCTCACGGCTGGCTGCGATGCCACGCCACTGCGCGATGGACTGATCAAGCGGCGCCAGGGCGCGCGCGAAGATAATCGACGCTGCGATCAACGCGCCGGCCGAAAGCTCATTCCCAATCACTAGGTAGGCACCAAACCCGAGGATCGCGGATTGCAGGACCAGACGCAGCGTCTTTGATATCGATGCGAACAGGCTCTGGCGATCCGCACCCAGCGTCTGGGCATCGAGCCGCGAGCGGTGCTCGCTATCCCACAGGCGCTGCGTGTTGGCGATCATCCCCATCGCATGTAGCGGCTCGAACTGGCGTCGCGCCGCGAGCAACAGGCTGTCTTCACGTGTTGCATGTCGTGCCGCCTCGCCGTTGAGCTTCACGGCCGCCGATTGGTTCACAATCGCGATTGCAACAAGCAGGATGGCACCGATCAACGCCAGAACCCCGAGCAGCGGATGTAGCAGGAAGACGATCGCGACATAGACTGGAAACCAGGGAACATCGAACAAGGTCGCAATCGATGGCCCGGCGATGAACTGCTGGACTTGGCGCAAATCCTGCGCAGGCGTTGGTCCGCCAACAGAGTTTCTGGTGGACTGCTGAAACGATGCTGCTGAGACTTTACGATCGAACGCTTTTGACAACCGTGCGAGAAGGCGGGCACGGGTCCAATCGAACGCGCCGTAGAAGAGGTACAAAACGCCTGCGATGAGCGCGAGCGCCAGCAATGTCGAGACGCTACGGCTGGTTAACACACGGTCATAGATCTGCAGCATGAAGAACGGCCCGGTGAGGAGCAACAAGTTCATCAAACAACTGAACAGCCCAACGCTGATCAACCCGCTCCGACAACTCGCCAGGGCCGCGGCGATCGGCTGTGATGACTGGCTTGGTGGACCAAATGTGTCTGACTGCATGGTGGGGGCGGACCTCAATTAACTTTACCGCAACCCGAACATTAAAGTGCAACAATGTTTTCGATTGTTTTTCGCGGTAAAGCTGCATGAACATAAACAAACCGTTTACGAAGTACTGTACTAAATTGGTACTTAGTAAATCATTTGTTAATCGAAATGATTACTAAACGATATTCTTTAACGACGTTCCTATTTCTAATTTTTTCCATCTACAAACCACTTTCCACGCGGCAATTCGCCGGAATTTCGCATCACCGCGCCAAATCTCAAGTTACCTTCCCGCCACTAGCCTGATCCATTCTGCAACACCCGCGAGGAACGACGCACCGGCGATTGGCTCGGATCAAGCCCCGCACACGCTTCCCTACTGCGGCGTTGCCCAAGCAAGGGTTCGGGGATATCGTCGGGATACTGCGAATTTCCGCAGGTCGGCGGACAAATCGTCTGCCAGTAGAGGAGTACGTGCAAATGCCCCATTACATGTTCCAGGGCCGCTATTCCACACAGGCCATAAAAGCGATGGTAGAAAACCCGCAGGATCGCGAAGCGGCTGCGCGCGAGCTTATTGAAGCTGCCGGAGGTAAGTTGCATAGCTTCTTCTTCTGCTTCGGCCAGGACGATGTCGTCGCAATTCTGGAGTTTCCCGATGACACTTCAGTGAGCGCGTGCGCACTGGTCTTGGGCGCCTCCGGCGCGCTGTCCGGCGGCGCGACAACCAAGCTCTTGACGGCAAGCGAAGCGCAATCGGCGATGACCAAAGGCAAAGCCATTGCGGGCAGTTACAAGCCTGCAACCGGCTAGAACCGGCCGAGTGCGTCGACCATCTCCTTGTGCCACGGGCACGGATCAAGGCCGTGCCCGCATACCCCGGTGTGGGCGCATTGTTACTGTATCGCAGTCGAGATCGTGCAGGTCCTTCCGGATGCCTGCCAGGTAACGGACGCAATTGGCCGGCAGTGCGCGTTGTAAGCGTGTTGCCGCCGACTGCTTGAAAACGGCAGTCCACTCATGGCGGTGCTGGCGTGATGCAGGCGGGAAGCGTCAAGAGTTCGCCGAACTTTATACGGTAATAATATACCGGACAATCTATACACGGGCTGAGGTATTATGAATGGCCAGCGAAACACATTCAAACCCTGCTGAGGCGATTGCGACGCTGGAAAGACTCTATGCAGCCGAGAGCGGACGGCTTCGTGATCAATTCACCGCCTTCGCGGGCGGCGCGGATCTGCAAGATCGGGCACGCGGTTACTATCCGTTTCTGCGCGTGGATATAGGCGCGGCACGATTGAGCGATGTCACCCGGTCTTATGGCTTTTGTGACACGCCCGGAATCTATGAAACGACCATCACCCGCCCTGACATGTTCCGCGGCTACCTTGTCGAGCAATTGACCGAGCTCGGCAAAAACCACGGATGCAAATTCGAAGTCGGCCTTTCCGAAATTTGCATGCCGATCCATTTCGCCTTTCCGAACGGACTGCCCGTCAAGCCGGGGCTCGCCTCAGAAAAAATCAATCAATTCGCACAGCTGTTTGATGCACCGAACCTGGCTGAAATGGACGATGAACTGGTCAACGGCGAAGCTGTCGCCCTCTCGCCAAGCGCACGACGTCCCTTATCGCTGTTCACCGCACCAAGGATCGACTACTCGTTGCATCGGCTTCAGCACTACACCGGCACCGATTGCGGCCATTTCCAGAATTTCGTTCTGTTTACGAATTATCAGTTCTACGTCGACGGATTCCGCCAGATGGCGGAACGCCTGCTTGCTGATCCGTCGAATGACTTCGTTGGATTTGTGGAACCGGCGCCCTCGAGTCACGCACCGCAAATGCCGGCCTATCATCTCAAGCGCGACGATCTCAACGGGATTACCCTAATCAATATCGGAGTCGGGCCTTCCAACGCTAAGACGATGACGGATCATGTCGCCGTTCTGCGCCCGTCCGCCTGGATTATGCTTGGTCACTGTGCCGGACTGCGGCGAACTCAGCGCCTCGGCGACTACGTTCTGGCGCACGGTTATGTGCGCGACGACCATGTTCTCGATGCAGATTTGCCCTTATGGGTCCCGATCCCCGCATTGGCAGAAGTGCAGACATCACTCGAGCAGGCAGTCGCCGACGTCGTGCAGCTTGATCCCATTCGTCTGAAGAAAGTGATGAGAACAGGAACGGTTGCCTCGATCGACAATCG
>JBPCVZ010000491.1:0-20342 GCA_051010015.1 Hyphomicrobiaceae bacterium | reverse complement strand
TCGAACCCATGCCACCGACGATCACGACGACAAGCGAGGCGAGGAGGAAACGGATATCTTCGCCGGGCGCGACGGACTGGAACGTCCCGCCGACGACGCCGGCAAGGCCAGCGAGGCCGGCACCGAGCGCGAATACCGCGACGAACACACGCTGGATGCGCACGCCGGTCGCCGTCAGCATGTCGCGGTCATCGACACCGGCGCGAATCAGCATGCCAAAGTGCGTGCGGTTGAGGGCAAGCCACATTGCGACGCCGATCGCGACGGCGGCGAGCAGAATGACCAGGCGAACGACCGGATACTTGATGTAGACCGCCTGACCGCTGCTCTTGACCACGGAAATGATCGGCAGCTTGACCGGTCCCGACAGCCATTCCGGCGCGAGGATCTGATAGAAGTCGCCGCCCCATATCCACAGCATGAGGTCTGCGAGCACGATCGAAATGCCGATCGTCACCAGGGTCTGCTTGAGGTCCTCGCCCTCCATGCGGCGGAAGACGACGTACTGCAGGACTACACCGAGCGCCCCGACGACAATAAACGCGACAACGAACGCGAGCACCCACAGGCCGGTTGCCTCAGCGACCTCGTAGCCGATATAGCCGCCAAGCATGTAGAGGGAGCCGTGCGCGAGGTTGACGTTCTTCATGAGGCCGAAGATCAACGTGAAGCCGCTCGCCACCAGAAAATAGAGCGCGCCCAGCGTGATGCCGTTGAGCAGGGCATTGATGAAGACCTTTTTGCGTCCGATCAGTCCGATCAGCCACGCCGGCCACGGCGCAAAGATGGCCCACACGAGCAACGCGACAATAAAGAATATCGCGAGTGACCAAAGCGGTCGGCGCTCGATGAAATCTCGCATGTGACGGTCGGACTTTCGATAGTGGACCCGTTCACAGGATAATCGAAGATCGCCGCAACCGCCAATTGAACGGACATCGGGACCCCGTACGCCCCGCCGTATTCCACCGATTTGAATGAAAGCGCAAGATGGGCGCCGCTATGGGCGCCCATCAATGATCATCGTGCGACCCAATTATCACGGGATCGCGCGGCCAACAGGCCATTTACGCCCATGCACGTCAGTTGCACTTGACGATGTCGCGCGACGGCAAGCCGAGCTTGCGGAACGCAGCTTCGTCCTGACCGAGCGTCTGGGTGACATTGTCGATCTTCTTGACGAGCTTGTTTTGCAAGTTGCCGTCCGGCATCTGCACCACTTCGGTTACGAAGTTGGAGCCGATTGCCTGGCGGTTCTTGTCGAGCTTGATCTTGCCGTTCGGTGCATCGAGTTCGAGGCTTGCCAGACAGGCGCGGAACTTCTTGTGGCCGTCCGACAGGTCGCCGCCGACATTGTTCATGCACGTGAAGGCGGCCGTTGCGGAGTTGTAGTAGCCGGTCGCCAGCAATGACGGGCTCGGGAAGCGCTTGGCCGGCGGGAAGGCATCCTGATAGGCCTTCACGAACGTTTTCCATTTGGGATTATCCCAGGTGTCCGCCTGCGGGCCGGAGGAAGGCGTACCGATCAGCGCCTTTTTCGCCGATCCCTTGGCCGAAAGGACCGTGCCGTCGACCATGATCGTGCCGCCGATCAGATTGGCATCGCCACCGGCCTGCTGGTACTGGTTGAGGAAGTTGACGGCATCGCCGCCGCCAAGGCCCAAGTAGAGCGCGTCGACGTCATCGGGCAGCGAGGCGATGATCGATGCGAAGTCCTTGGTGCCGAGCGGCACCCACTGGCGCTCGACAATCTTGCCGCCGGCTTTGCAGAAACCGTGCGCGAAGCCCAGGAAGTTGGTGTAGGCGAACGAATAGTCCTCGGCGACCGAGGCAACCGTCTTCCAACCCTTCGTCTTGTAGACATACTCGCCGAGACCTGCACCCCATTGTGCGCCGTCCATATTGAAGCGGAAGAAGTTTTCGGACGGATTGACGAAGGTCGTCTCCTGGGCACCCGAAATGCCGTTGATGATCGTGACCTGTGGCTGCGTCTTGGCATAGTCTCTAAGGGCAATACCTTCCGATCCGGAAAGCGGCCCGATGACGAAGTCGACCTTGTCCTGCTCGACCAGTTTGCGCACGGCGCGCAAGGCGCTTTCCGGGCTCGCATCGGTGGCGCCGACGATCACCTCGATCTCGCGGCCACCGGCCTTGTTGTTGAATTTCTTCAACGCCACATCGAAGCCACGCTTGCCGTCCTGGCCAAGCACCGTATAGGTGCCCTCGAGCGTTGCCATGAAACCGACCTTCAATTTCTGCGCTGCAGCGGTTGTTGCCGACATCGCCACGAGGGCCACGCCAGCTGCCGTCACCATCATTCGTTGCATATTGTGTTTCCTCCTGTATGCAGCACGTTCCAAGTGAGATGCTATTCCCGACTTTGTGGCGTGCCCGGGCTGGACGGCGCGCCTTCTACGCCATCCGCCGAAAATCAGCTTAGCGTTATGACGCACGAAGACAAGCCTACCGACGATACCGCTCATGGCGCTGACCGTCCGCATTCCGCACGCGCATCCCTTGCCGTTGCCGAAAAGCGTTACCCGTGCACCTGCGAAAGAGAGCGAGTTATTGCGAGATATCGATGCTCACGATTGGCCCTGGGCGGCGATGCCGAGTTGGGCTGAACACGTCCGCATTAACCGATAGGTTGAGACGTTCCATGACCTGCGCGGTACCGGCATAACGCGCTTGGCCGAAAGCGGCTGCAGCGTTCCGGAGATCGCGACGATCAGCGGGCACTCGGTCGACGATGTGGCTCGGATCCTGGAGACGTACTTGGCGCGCACCGACCGGATGGCGGAGAGCGCAATCGCCAAGCTTGAGGATTACCGGACGAAGGCCACGTGACCTTTATAGAGACGCACCTCGCGCGTACCAAACTGCGGAAACCGTCAAAACGGTTCCCACACATTTGGTTGCGACACGTTCCTACCTAGAATCCTCTTCTAGCAAATGACTCTGCCCCGGCGCGTCTGGGTAATTGTCTATACGGAAAACCAGCTTACCGTTATGACGCACGATGACAAGCCTACCAATGATCCATTCATACGTTTATCAAAGACTGTCCAGGAGGTCACATGTGATGAGCCTGTCGTTTTTTTGAGCGTGTAACATTATCCAGCGCGGATCGCCGTCCAGCCATTGTTCAACCTGCGCTATCGCGCTAGTCGTTATCTTGTAGTCACCGCAGGTCGCGCAATTGATCGCGTCGGTGTGTCCTGCTCTATGAGTTAGCGCTCCGGTGTTCCGTCGACACAAATAACATTTCATTTGTTCTATCCATCTATCCGTCTGAGCCGGGCGATGCTTACTGCACACAGCAGATGACACTCATCCCGCGCGCCGAGCATTTGGCTCAGACGGATTCAATATCTTGAACATGAGATGAAGTTCTGGCGAATTCTGATAACCGAAGTGACAACCGTTTCTTTCGGTGTCATCGGGAAATCGCCTAAGTCTTTTAAATCGTTGGCACCCGCGGAAGGACTCGAACCTCCAACCCTCGGCTTCGAAGGCCGATGCTCTATCCAGTTGAGCTACGCGGGCACGATCGGCACTCTAGTGCCGCGTACCGTGAATTGGAAACAATTCCGTCAAAAAACGGCAAGTCGATCCAGCAGGAGGTGGGCGCAGCCCCTTGGCAGATGCCATGGGCAAGCGCGTCGACGTCTCCGCCCGCCCTCAACCATCCACCATACGATTTCGCGCAGATCCGCTGTGGCCGTGATCCGCCAGCGGCCTGCCAGCCTTGACAGGCGGCATGCGGGCATGGCGATCTCAGCGCAAATTCGCCGCCCGCGTAGCGCTGTGCCACAAGGACGAGCAGCACGCACCCGGGACATCCAGACACCAACGCCTGAGGAACACCATGACCTTCGAACCTGCCGCCAGCGTGCTTGCCGACATCACGGTGCTCGACCTCACGCGCGTACGTGCCGGGCCAACCTGCGTGCGCCAGCTCGCCGACTGGGGAGCCAACGTGATCAAGATCGAAATGCCGGTGACCAGTCAGGAAGGCCAGCTCGGCGGGCCGCGGGCGGGACCCGATTTCCAGAACCTGCACCGCAACAAGCGCGCCATGACGCTCAACCTCAAGACCGAGGCAGGCCTCGCGGTGTTCAAGGAACTGGTCAAGAAGGCCGACGTCGTCGTCGAGAACTACCGCGCCGACGTGAAATTCCGCCTCGGCATCGACTACGACAGCCTGAAGCCGCTCAACCCGGGCCTGATCTACGGCTCGATCTCCGGCTTCGGCCAGGACGGGCCGCTCTCCAAGCGCCCCGGCTTCGACCAGATCGCGCAGGGCATGGGCGGGCTGATGTCGATCACCGGTGAACCCGGCAAGGGCCCGATGCGGGTCGGCATTCCGATCGCCGACCTCACGGCCGGGCTCTTCTGCGCCCAGGGCATCCTGCTGGCACTGCTTGAGCGCCAGAAGTCGGGCCAAGGCCAGTGGGTGCAGAGCTCGCTGCTGCAGGCGCAGGTCTTCATGCTCGATTTCCAGGCCTCGCGCTGGCTGATGGATGGCGAGGTCGCGCCACAGGCCGGCAACAATCACCCGACCAGCATCCCGACCGGCGTGTTCGAGACCAGCGACGGCTATATCAACATCGCCAGCGCCGGCGACGCGATCTACGGGCGCTTCATCGATGTCATCGGTGATGAGGCGATGCGCGCCGAAGAGTATGCCACGGGCCCTGCCCGCTCGGAGAACCGCGACAAGCTCAACGCGCTGATCAACGAGCACACGCGCAAGAAAACGTCGGCCGAGTGGATCGAACTGCTCAATGGCGCCGGCGTGCCCTGCGGTGAGATCAACACGATCGACAAGGTCTTCGAGTCGCCCCAGATCAAGCATCTCGGCATGGCCCAGGATATCGTCAGTCACGAACGCGGGCCGACGCAGCTGGTCGGCCAGCCGATCAAGCTGTCGCGCACCGACAGCTCGATCAAGCACCCGCCGCCGATGTACTCACAGCACACCGACGAGGTCCTCGCCGATCTCGGTTACAGCGCCGACGACATCGCCAAGATGCACGACGACGGCACGGTCTGATCCACACCACACGGCGACACCCCGCCCAACATCAAGGTAAGCAGCAATGAGCGACGAAAAACTCTACGGCGAACGCGACGGCGCGGTCGCCAAGATCGTGTTCAACAATCCCGCCAAGCACAACGCCGTCTCCCTCGACATGTGGGAACGGTTCGCAGCACTGGTCGAGGACTATGCCAACGACGATGGCGTCCGCGTCCTCGTGATCAGCGGCGCCGGCGGCAAGGCGTTCGTGTCGGGCGCCGATATCTCGAAGTTCGAAAGCGAACGGGCGAGCAAGGAGGCGGTCGAGAAATACAACGCCACCTCGAAGGGCGCATACGAGCAGCTTTACAATTTCCCGAAACCGTCGATCGCCAAGATCAACGGCTACTGCATCGGCGGTGGCATGAACGTTGCGGTCGGCTGCGACCTGCGGTTTTCCGAGGACACCTCGAAGTTCGCGATTCCCGCCGCCAAGCTCGGCCTCGGCTACGGCTACTACGGCGTCAACCGCCTGTCGCGCCTGGTCGGCCCGGCCCGCGCCATGGAGATGTTCTTCACGGCCCGCCAGTTCCCGGCGACCGAGGCCTATGAGATGGGGCTGCTCAACCGCATCATGCCGACGGCGGAACTCGACGGCTATGTCGATGAGACGGCGCAGCGAATTTCGGAGTTGGCACCGATGACGATTGCCACGATCAAGGCGGTCAACATCGAGATGGGTAAGGCGCCGAACCAGCCGAATCACGCCCGGCTCGACCAGATGGTGCTCGATTGCTTCAACAGCGAGGACTACATCGAGGGCCGCCGCGCGTTCATGGAAAAACGCAAGCCCCAGTTCAAAGGCCGCTAAGGGCGATGACGACGCAGCAGGCCGATCTCGAACGTCGCGGAACCTTTCCGTTCTTCACGACCGAAAAGGTCCGCTTCGGTGACATCGACCGGCAGAACCACGTCAACAACCTGGCGATCTGCTCGTATATCGAGTGCGGCCGCGTCGAGATGCGCGAGGTCAATTTCCCCGAGATCGCGCGCGATCCGGCCAATGCCTGGCTGGTCGTGCATTTCGAGGTGAGTTTTATGGCATCGACCGGGTATCCGGGCACCGTCGACGTCGGCACGGCGGTCGTGCGCATCGGCACCTCGTCCTACGTACTCGGCCATGGCGTGTTCGCCGGCGACACCTGCCTTGCAACCGCGCGGACAACAACCGTGTTCGGGGATCGCGCGGCGGGCGGCAAGCGCCCGATCCCTGATAACTTGCGTGCCGAACTCGAAAAGCTGCGCGCGCGGGTTTAATCTGATCTGATCGCCGAGCACGCCACCATCCGACCATCGCGTCGAGGACGGCGGAGGCCCGGCCAACGCAACCCGACAGCGCCACCGAGAGAGCCAGTATGAGCGACACACCCACCAACACCAGCGGCCTCGAAGGCGCCTACGACACCCAGCACGAGTTCATCAAGGCGGCCAAGATGCGCACGCTTCCCGACGCCTGGGACTACCTGACGGGCGGCACCGAGACCGAGACGACGCTGGCGCGCAACCGGGCGTCGCTCGATCGCATCGCGCTGCGCCCGCGGGTGCTGCGCGATGTTTCCGCGATCGATACGACGGCGACGTTCCTTGGCAAGAAGGTGCGCCTGCCGGTGATGATCGGGCCGGTCGGCGGCCTCGCGACGTTCCACCCGGAAGCCGGCCGGGAGGTGGCCCGCGGCGCCGGCAAATTCGGCGCGCCGATGATGCTCAGTTCCGTCTCGGACCAGCCGATCAAGGATGTCGCGGCGGAAACCAATGCACCGTTCATTTTCCAGCTGTATGTGCGCGGTGACAGTGACTTCATCGACCGCAAGGCCGACGAGGCGATTGCGGCGGGCAGCGATGCGTTCTGCCTGACCGTCGACACCGCCGTCTATTCGCGCCGCGAGCGCGACATCGCACGCCGCTTCAAGAAGCCGTGGCGCTCGGCCCAGCATGGCGTCGGCATGGAGTTCCAGGCGGCGCTGAGCTGGGCCGAGGTCGAGCGTTTCAAGAAGAAGCACGACATCCCGCTCGTGCTCAAGGGCATCGGCACGGCCGAGGATGCCGTCATCGCCGTCGAGCACGGTGTCGAGGTGATCTACGTGTCGAACCACGGCGGGCGCCAGCTCGATCACGGGCGCGGCTCGATGGACGTCCTGCCGGAGGTGCTCGATGCGGTCGCCGGCCGGGCCAAGATCATTGTCGACGGCTCGTTCAGTCGCGGCACTGATGTCGTCAAGGCGATGGCGATGGGCGTCGAAGGCGTCGCGATCGGCCGGCTCTACTGCTATGCGCTCTCCGCCGAGGGCTACAACGGCATCGTGCGCATGTACGAGATTCTCGAAAACGAGATCATGAGCGCCATGGGCCTCGTTGGCGTCACGCGCTACGCCGATCTCAACGCGTCGCATCTCCATTTCGGTGAACCCTTGGTCGCGCAGCCGGGCGTGTTCTCGGCGTTCCCGCTGCTCAATCTCGATGACCCCGGTTATGGCGGGCGCTGACGGCGCCCGATTGACTGAAACCCGTTGGAGGCTGCCATGACGGATGACGTTGTTACCTACGAGTCGAGTGATCGCATCGCTGTCATTACGATCAATCGCCCCGAAAAACTGAACGCGCTGACCGGCGATGTCGTCACCGGCATCCGCAAGGCGCTCATTAAACTGAATGACAGCGACGACCGCTGCGCGATCATTCGCGGTGCCGGCGAACGCGCGTTCTCGGTCGGCGCCGACCTGAAGGACCCGCCGCGCGATCCGGCCTTGTGGGAATGCATGCCGGGCGTCGGCGTCGATGTCGACAAGCCGCTGATCGCCGCCGTCTCCGGCTATTGCGTCGGCGGCGCCTACTGCCTCGTGCAGTTCTGCGATATCGCGGTCGCCGACGAGACCGCCGACTTCTTCTACCCGGAGGCGCAGATCGGGTTCTGCGGCGGCCTCATTGCCGGGCTCGCCGCGCGCCTGCCGCAAAAGATCGCGGTCGAGTTCATGATGACCGGAAAACATTTCAGCGCCCAGCGCGCCTACGACGTCGGCATGGTCAACAAGGTCGTGCCTGAGGGCGAACTGATGGCCGGCGCGATGGAGTATGCCGAGATTTTCCGCGACAGCGCGCCGCTGGTGCTTGCGACCCTGAAACGGTTCGTGCGCAACGAGGTGATCAACCGTGGCCCGTCAGAGCAATCGGCACTCGCCCAGCGCGACCTGCTCACGATCTCGCGCAGCGAGGACCAGCAGGAAGGTGGCCGCGCGTTCGCCGAGAAGAGGAAGCCGGTGTTCAAGGGGCGTTAGGCGGACGCTGGCAGCAAAAGCCGCAATCAAGCGTTGAATACATGCGCCAGCACTCCTATTCTGCGCGCGACTCCTCGTGCAGGCTAGGATACGGAAATGAGCACGCTTACCAAGAACCAGCCCACGCCACGGACTGACACACAGAACGAACGGCCCAAAGTCGGTGACATCCGCCGAATGGGGCCGTACGGTCCCGTCTATGAAGTGACTGCAATCGAGAGTTCAGAAGCGATCACGATTCAAGAGCTCGAGTCGGAACGCATCACGCACAATTATCCCGTCGCCGACTTCAAGATCGACTTGGTCGAATAGTCATGTATGCGATCGCGTTCGATCTTGTCGTTGAGGAACTTAGACAGCACTACCACGGGCCTGCATCACAGGCCTATCGGGAAATACGGTCTGTCCTTTCTCCATTCGGGTACTATTGGGTCCAAGGCAGCGTCTATCAGTGTGATGACAATGATTTGCTGAAGGTAACTCAGGCAATGAACGCCCTTAAGGCGCTACCGTGGTTCCCACGTTGTGTTCGTGACATCCGCGCCTACCGAGTTGAGGACGCCTCTGACTTCACGGCTTGGATGAAAGGCAACGGCCCGTAGCCATCCTCTACTCGAACTGCCCGGCGCCGGCCGAGAGGCTGGAGCCGCCGTCGACGGTCATGAGCAGGCCGGTGACGAAACACGCCTCGTCGCTCGCCAGGAACACCGCCGCATTGGCAACGTCCCAGGCCGTGCCCTGGTGCGATTTGAGCGGCACGCGCAGGCGGCGCATGGCGCGCACCTCTTCGCGCGGGATGCCCATCTCGCGGGCGCGGCGCTCGATCGCCATCGGCGTATCGACGAGGCCGGGCAGGATCGCGTTGATGCGCACGCCGCGCCCGGCGTTCTCGATCGCCATGTGTTCGGTCAGCGTATTGATCGCACCCTTGGCAGTCTTGTAGGTCACGGTCGGGCTGACGTTGATCGACGACGTCGACGACACGTTGATGATCGAGCCCGCCCCCTGCGCGCGCATCACCGGCAACGCGTGCTTGCAGATCATGAACGTGCCCTTGAGGTTGAGGGCCATCAGCTCGTCCCACATCGTGACATCGAGATCGTAGGTCGGCTTGTCGCCGCGCGAGCGCCCGACGTTGTTGTGCAGGACATCGATGCGCCCGTAGCGTTCGACGCAGGTCTCGATGATTTTGCGGGCGTCGGCTTCCTTGGTGACATCGGCGGCGACGGTCGAAAAGGTACCGCCGACCTCTGCGACCTTGGCACCGGTTGCTTCGGCGGAAGCTTCTTCGACATCGGCGAGCAGGACGGTGGCGCCCTCCTCGGCAAACCGGATCGCGGTCGCACGGCCGTTGCCAATGGTTTCACCCGCTTGCTGGCCACCGCCGACGATGACCGCAATCTTGTCCTTGAGACGCATGCCTATTCCAATTTTTCATAATGATGTTGAGTTGAATGTCTCGGCCCGGGCGGTGCAGCAGGCCGCCCGGTCGTTGACGGATGTTCGGTTGTCTCAGCCCTGCGCGAGCTTGGTCACGGCGCCGCCGGTCGCGGTACGCCCGCCATCGACGACGAACTGCGTGCCGGTCATGTTCCTGGAATGCTCGGAGGTGAGGAACAGGACGGCATCGGCAATTTCCTCCGGCTCCGTATAGCGCCCCGTCGGCAGGCCGGCCTCATAGTTGGCGCGGGCGCCGGCCGGGTCATTGGGATTGATCTGGGACATGACGGAGTCGATCATGCGCGTCGCGACCGGGCCCGGGCAGACGCAGTTGACGCGCACGCCGGCCGCGGCAACCTCGCCGGACGCAACCTTGGTCAGCCCGATGACGGCATGTTTCGAGGCACAGTAGGCGGGCATGTTCGGCGTGCCGGTAATGCCGGCCACGGATGCCGTGTTGACGACCGATCCCGACCCGTTCTTGAGCATCACCGGAAGGACGTGCTTGAGCCCGAGGAACACGCCCTTGACGTTGACGCTCATGATGGAATCGAACATCGCCTCGTCGAAGTCGACGGTCGGCTTGATGTCGCCCTCGATACCGGCGTTGTTGAAGAAGCAATCGATCGTGCCGTACGCCTCGAGGGTCGCCTTGACGTAGGCGGCGACGTCGTCACTGCTGGTCACGTCCGCCGCGACGCTGATCGCATCGCCGTTGGCCATCCTGACGGCGTCGGCAACGGCCTGCGCGCCGGCACCGTCCCGGTCGACCACCGCAACCTTGGCACCGGCCTTGGCGAAGGCCTGCACCGTCGCCTTGCCAATGCCATTGGCGCCACCCGTTACCAGCGCAACTTTGCCTGAAAAATCCATGAACGTTTCCTCAATATTGACACTGATATGCACCAGCCATGAGAATCTCTACCTGAAAGCGAACGTTACCGCTTCAATCACGGCAGGCAAGACGCAAGCCGTCACGATCACATCGGTGCCAAAAAACAGCTTGCGTGGGCGGCGTGCGGTTAGGACAGTACGTAGACGATGCGAGACGGACGCGGCGCGGCCGTGTCATGCCGCAGTTCCCTAGAATTTTGGCGCTTTTCAAGGCCGTAATTCGGCTGATTGAGCACCCCACAACGACACGCGAGATGAGAGCCACCATGATCGACGATCGCTTCATCAGAACGGGGATTTTTCTGGCCCCGTTCCACGACCTCAAGGAAAACCCGACGTTGGCCATGGAGCGCGACATGGATCTCGTCGTCCATCTCGACAAGCTCGGGTATCACGAGGCCTGGATCGGCGAACACCACTCCGGCGGTTTCGAAATCATCGCGTCACCGGAGATCTTTATCGCCGGGGTCGCCGAGCGCACGCGCAACATCCGGCTCGGCACCGGCGTCGTGTCCCTGCCCTATCACAACCCGTTCATGCTCGCCGATCGCATGATCCAGCTCGACCACCAGACACGCGGGCGCGCGATGTTCGGCGTCGGCCCCGGCTCGCTGGTTTATGACGCGGTGATGATCGGCCTCGACCCGGCCGAACAGCGTGACAAGCTCGAGCAGTCACTCGACGTGCTGGTGCGCCTGTTCAAGGGCGAGAAGGTCACCGAGGAAACCTCCTGGTACAAGCTCGACGAAGCGCAGCTGCAGGTGCCGCCCTATACGCAGCCGATGATGGAGATGGCGGTGGCGTCGTCGCGCTCGCCGACCGGATCCTACAACGCCGGCAAGCACGGCATCGGCATGATCGCGCTCGGTGGCACCTCGGAAGACGCCATGGCGGCGCATCGCACGAACTGGGAACGCTGCGAATCCCTGTCTATCGAGAACGGCCACACGCCGGACCGCTCGAAGTGGCGCATCGTCACGTTCGCGCACGTCGCCGAAACGCGCGAGCAGGCCGAGAAGGATATGGAATACGGCCTCGAGGCGTTCGTGAATTATTTCCGCGATGTCGCGACCTTCCCGATCATCCCGCCGGACGTCGGCGATCCGATCAACTACCTGCGCGAAAACCAGGTCGCATGCATCGGCACGCCCGATGATTGCATCGAGCACTTCGAGCGCATCTGGAACGGCACCGGCGGCGGCTGCGGTGCGATCCTGACGCTGGCGCACAACTGGGCCGACTGGCCGGCGACCAAGAAGAGTTACGAATTGATGGCGCGTTACGTGCACCCGCATTTTCAGCGCAACTCGACCGGTTGGAAAATCAACGCCTACAAGGATGCCGAAGCAAAGCACGAGACGGCCGGCAAGGCATCACAGGCCGCCGTCGAAGCGGCGATCGAAAAGCACGGCGCCAAACGGTCCGGGTTGTAAGCGTTGCCGGTGCGGTGGCACGGAGAAGGTCGGGTGCACCTGACACCGCAATGCGGCGTCCTCACACGGTCTGCTCACGACATGATCCAACGCTGTCGCTCAGCGATGCCATCGACGATTTATCCGTGCCAATCCGTCGAGAACGGAGGGCCGAAGTTGTTCGCATTTAAAGGCGCATCGGCCATAATTTCGTAATAGCATCACGCCATTGCAAAGGCTCAGTCTCACCATTTGGGAGGCGTGATGATACGAGCTCTTTTGATACTCATAGGTGTGCTGGTCGGCAGCCACTTCTCCCCTGCGACAGCGCAACAACGGATTGCCTTGCTGATCGGCAATCAGAAGTACACCGCGGCTGTCGGTCCGCTCAAGAACCCGCACCACGATGTCAATCTCGTCGGCGCAGCGCTCAGGAAAGTCGGTTTCCGGGTGCGCGTCCTGAAGGATGCCAGCTACAGCGAGATGGACATTGCCATCAAAAGGCACGCCGATCGGTTGCGTCGCGCCGGCAAGGGCGCCATCGGCTTCTTCTATTTCTCCGGTCATGGCATCGCCAACCCGGATACGCGTGCCAACTATCTCGTCCCGACCGACGTCAAAGCCGCCAGGGGCGAGGAATTCTGGTACGCCGCTTTCGAGCAGAGCCTGATCATCGACCGTTTGCGCCAGCGCGCCGGCAATGCAACGCACTACGTCGTCTTCGATGCCTGCCGCAACGAACTGCGCATCGCCGGGTCCGCCGCCAAGGGCATCGGCGACCAGAAGGGCTTCATGCCTGTCACCGATACGACCGGCATCCTCATTGCGTATGCGACGGCACCGCGACAGACAGCATCGGATGCCGGCACGGGCGGCGGTCCCTACGCCAAGGCGCTGGCGGCAGAACTCGTCAGACCCGGTGTCGAGGCGGTGACGATGTTCCGCAAAGTCCAACTGCGCGTCAAACGCAGCATCGGCCAGGACCCGTGGCTGTCGATTCCAACGCTGCCAGAAGTCTATCTCGCCGGTAAAGCAACGCGTCCGAAGGTCGTGCCGACAAACGCGCTCGCAACCGTTGCCAGCATTGCCTCGCCCCTGTCCAGAAAACACCTGCTCCACCAATGCCTGCGCGATCGGCCGCACTTTCGCGCCGCGCAGATCCTCGCGCGCTACAAGTCGCGACTGACAAATCAGCGCCATGCGTTCGGATGGCCGCGGGTGGTGGATCGCGGCGCGCCGCTCAGCGTCGACGACCCCCGCCTGAGTTGGCACGACATCACCCGCGTCGCGATCAACGACGGCGTCCTCGAAATCGACTACCCATGGCGCGGCGGCCGGCTGCGTCTCGTACCCGTTACGTCGCGCCGCTGGGGGGCACGATCGGCATCCGCGAAATACGGTGCCGTCGCCGCCGGCATGCAGGGCCTGTGGGCCACCGACGACAGCTACGGATGTATCGAGCTGCGCTTCGATGACGGCGGCGACGCACGCGGCGAATTCGGCGTGCATGCTTCAAAGCAATTGGATACGCCGGTGTTCCTGCGCGCCGCTCGGCCGGTGAAGGTCGCGCACCACCCACCGCCGCCCAAGCGGGCGCAACCCGTAGCCGCCGCGCTGCCGCAGGCGCCGCTCTCGCTTACCCGCGATGATTGCAGGAACCTTCCCCTCGACCAGGCGGTGCTGTGCAATCTGCAACTCAGTGCCGCCGCCCGCGACCACTTCCTCAGCAGCGCCCAACCGGGCCGGCAAGATCATTGCGACGGTGTCCAGGTGGCGCTCGCCGACAATTCCGTGGGCTGCATCAAGGCCGGTCGCGGCAAAGGCTTTCAAGAGTGCCCCGAGTGTCCGGAGATGGTGGTCGTGCCGGCCGGCAGCTTCATCATGGGCTCGCTCGACGGCGACTATGACGAAAGGCCCCGACACAAGGTCGTCATCACCAAGCCGTTTGCCGTCGGGAAATTCGAAGTGACGCGGGACCAATGGGACGCGTGCGTTGCCGCGAACGGCTGTCAACCGAGGGCTGCGCGCGGCACCATCGGCGACTTCGTTGCGCTCAGTGGCGGGCGCCATCCGATCGTCGGGATATCCTGGCATCAGGCCAGGGCCTACGTTGCCTGGTTGTCGGCAAAAACGGGACAAACCTACCGTCTGCTGACCGAGGCCGAATGGGAGTATGTTGCACGCGCCGGGACGGCCACACGCTACGATTGGGGCGACGACATCGGCCAGGACCGGGCCAATTGCTGGGGATGCGGCAGCCGGTGGGACAAGCGAGAAGCCGCGTTCGTTGGATCGTTCCAAGCCAGCCCCTGGGGCCTTCATGACCTGCGCGGCAATGTCTGGGAGTGGGTCGAAGATGCCTGGAA
Organism: Hyphomicrobiaceae bacterium; assembly: GCA_051010015.1. Lineage (GTDB taxonomy): Bacteria > Pseudomonadota > Alphaproteobacteria > Rhizobiales > Hyphomicrobiaceae > CAJQQK01. The sequence continues at coordinate 5,878 of JBPCVZ010000491.1, read as the reverse complement.
ACCATCGTACGACGCCGCACAGCGTGCAGAGGCGAAGCAGGAACTCGCCCGCTTTCGGGTGATGCGCGGCGGTGCCTGGAACTCGATCCCCGACAAGCTGCGTGCCGCCGCACGCGGCAAGGCCGCGCCCACCGTGCGCAATGCGGCGGTCGGTTTCCGGGTGGGACGTTCCATCGCGTCACCTTGAACGATGCGCGCGTGCGCGATAGAGCAGCGCCATACGCGTTGCTCATCACCACAATGGAACCGAACCACCATGGCCCTGACCACCCTTTCCGAGACACGCTGCTTCGGCGGCCGGCAGTTGCGGCTCTCACACGCTTCCCAGTCATGCAAATGCGACATGACCTTTGCCGCCTTTCTGCCCGCCGAGGCCGCGAACGGCCCTGTACCGGTGATGATCTGGCTCTCGGGGCTGACCTGCAACGACGAGAATTTCACGCAGAAAGCCGGTGCCCAGCGCTATGCCGCCGAGCACGGCATGGCGCTGATCGCGCCTGACACCAGCCCGCGCGGCGACGGCGTGCCCGATGATCCCGACGGTGCCTACGACTTCGGCCTCGCCGCCGGCTTCTACGTCAACGCCACCGAGACGCCGTGGGCGACGCACTATCACATGTACGACTACATCACGCAGGACCTGCCCGAGGCGCTGGGCGAACTGCCGGTCGATCTCGGCCGCGCCGGAATCGCCGGTCACTCGATGGGCGGGCATGGCGCGCTCACGATCGCGCTGAAAAACCCCGGCGTCTATAAGTCCGTGTCCGCGTTTGCACCGATCGTATCGCCGATGAACTGCCCCTGGGGCCACAAGGCGCTGGGCGGCTACCTCGGGCCTGATCAAACGAAGTGGGCGGCGCACGATGCCGTCGCGCTGATCGCGGATGCGCCGGAGCGCCTGCCGCTGCTCGTCGATCAGGGCCGTGCCGACGGTTTCCTCGACGAGCAGCTTAAACCGGAACTGCTGCGCGACGCCTGTGACACGGCCGGTCATCCGCTTGAGCTGCGCCTGCATGACGGCTACGACCACAGCTACTTCTTCATCGCAACCTTCATCGGTGATCACGTCAGCCATCATGCTGCTGCTTGCAAAAGCTGACGCACGACTCGATCATCCGCCTTTCCCACTTCCGCCGGCTCCGCTGACCGGCCCTTGAGCAGGAGCGTTCACCGTGACCGCCGCATTCGATTTTTCAACCGCCTTGCGCGATGACGCACCGGCACCCGCCGCCCTGTGGCGCGGCTTTCCAAAGCACAATTTCATCGGCGGTCACAACGCACCGGAATCGATCCCGACCGACGATCTCGTCGCCGTCACCTCCCGCGTCCTCGCCCGCGAAGCGCCAACCCTGGCGATGTACCGCGGCATGAGCGGCCCGCAGGGCTACCTGCCGCTGCGTGAGTTCCTGGTGGCTAAACTCAAGCGCCAGGCCGGCATCACCTGCACGAGCGACGAAATCCTGCTGACCACCGGGTCGACGCAGGCGATCGACCTGGTCAACAAGACGCTGCTTCAGCGCGGCGACACGATCGTCGTCGAGCAGTCGAACTACGGCGGCTGCTTGTCACGCTGGGGCCAGCACGGCATCCACATGGTGGCCGTCCAGGTCGACGCCGACGGCATGTGCATGACCGACCTCGCCGCCGTTCTCGACCGTCTCAAGGCCGACGGCGTGCACCCGAAATTCATCTACACGATCCCGACGGTGCAGAACCCGACGGCGACGATCCTGCCGCTCGAACGGCGCCAGGAGATGCTGCGCCTCGCCGAACAGCACGACATCGCGATCTTCGAGGACGAGTGCTACTCCGATCTCATCTGGGACGGAGAGCGCCCGCCGGCATTGTTCGCGCTCGACACCTCGGGCCGGGTGATCTTCACGGGCACCTTTTCGAAGTCGATCGCACCGGCCCTGCGGGTCGGCTACCTGGTCGCGCGCTGGCCGTTCCTGTCGCGCGCGATTGGCGCCAAGACCGACGCCGGCTCGGGGCTGATCGAACAGATGATCCTCGGCGAATACTGCCCCGATCATTTCGAGGCCCACGTCGCCAAGCTCAACAAGCTGCTCGAAGCCAAGCTCGACGCGCTCATCGAAAGCCTCAACGAGAATTTCGGCACCAGTGTCGAATTCACGCGCCCGCCCGGCGGCATCTTTTTATGGCTGCGCCTGCCGGACGCGGTCGACACGACACGGCTGACCACGGTTGCGGGCGAACACGGCATCGCGGTCAATCCTGGTGTCGAGTGGTCCCAGGACCACCCCTTCGGCAACCGCCATATCCGAGTGTGCTATGCGAGCAGCACGGCGCAGGAAATCCGGGCCGGCATCCGCGCGCTCGCCGATGTCTGTCACGACGAGTTCGGCGTGCCCCTGCGCAGCGGCAATCAGGAGCGGGCATAGTTTTTGCGCTCACGCTTGTTCCGCGCTGACGCGCGGCGCTCCGCGAGGGCGGCACAAAGCGCCGGGTCGCGTTGCTCCCTATGGCAGGTTGCGCTCACGCTTTTGTTCCGCGCTGACGCGGGGCGCTCCGCGAGGGCGGCACAAAAAAAGCGACGGCCCGGGCGGCCACCGCTTCTGGTAAAGATAAGTTGTAGAGGACGCCTTAAAAATCCTTGGCGCGATACTTCTTGTGGCAGGCAGAACATGCCGCACCGACGAGCTTCATTTTTGCAATCATCGCGTCCTTGCCTTTGCCAGCATCGGCTGCGAGGGCCGCAACTGCTTCGCGAAACGCTTTGCCCTTGGCGCCAACGTCTGAATCGGCGGCCCAGATCGCCGGCAGCGCCCGCGTCTGGCCCTTGAGGGCCGGATTGGCGTTGTCTGAGCCCTTCGGATAGAGGTGACCGACATTGATCTGTGAGGTCAGCTTGAGATTGTCGGCAAACGTCTGGGCTTTGCCCGCATCATAGGCAACCTTGCCCTTGAGCATGCCGAACAGCGGCCCGGCATTCGACAGCACGACCTGATAGTAGGCCCGGCGCTGCTTTACCGTCTTATCCTTCGCCTCTGCCGCAAAGCTTGGTCCGACGACACTTGTCAGCATTCCAGCAGCCAGCACGCCAATGACAATCTTTTTCATGAGTTCGATCCCTTCCAATACGTCTCGCGAAGACCAAAATTCAGCCTAATCGCACAAACGAAGATGCAGAATGAGCAATCATGCACTACGCTTGTGCAATGGCGCACAAGATACGATGGAATGATCTGCAAATCGTGCTGGCGGTCGCCGAGCATGGCTCGGCCAGCCAGGCGGCCGGGCTGTTGGGCATCAACCATTCCACGGTGATACGACGGATCAATGACTTCGAGCGCAGCAACGGGGTCAAACTGTTCGAACGCCACCCGACCGGGCTGAAACCGACCCGCGCCGGTCGCGCCCTGCTCGATGCCGCCCGGCCGATCGAAGGCGCCGTCCTTAACATCGAGCGCGAAATCCTCGGCCAGGATCTGAAACTCGAAGGCCTGATTACCGTTACGACGACCGATTCGATTGCGGACAGTCTCCTCGCGCCGCACCTCAAGGCTTTTCGCGATGCGCATCCAGCGATCACGATCGACCTGATCATCACCAATACACGGCTCGACCTGCCGCGGCTCGACGCGGACCTCTCGGTGCGCCCCTCGCGCAATCCGCCGGACGATCTGATCGGGCGCAACGTCAGTGGCATGGCCTTCACAATCTACGCCGCTGCCGAGCTGTCGGAGGCCTGGCAGCAACGCCCGCTCAACGCCTGTCCTTGGATCGGGCTCAGTCATGCCCTGAACAATTCACCGGCCGGAGCCTGGATGGAGCGCATCGAGCAGGACGGTATGATCGTCACGCGCGGCAATTCATTCGTCATCCTGCGCGAACTCGCGGCCAGTGGCCTGGGTCTGACGATCCTGCCCTGCTTTCTCGGTGACCGCGACCCGCGCCTGAACCGCATCGAACCGCCGATCAAGGAGCTGGAGACCAATGTCTGGGTGCTGACCCACAAGGACCTGCGCAACTCGGCCCGCGTGCGCGCCCTATCGGACCACCTCGCCCGTGGCCTGCGCCGCCAGCGCGCCTTGCTCGAAGGCACGCACGCCACGCCGGATACGGCACCGCAACACGACCTGTCGGAAATGAGTGAATAAAAAGCCACTGAAGTGGCGCGAGTGACGGGACTCGAACCCGCGGCCTCCGGCGTGACAGGCCGGCGCTCTAACCAACTGAGCTACACCCGCTTGATCCGCCGACGCATGATGGCACGCGCGGCGACAAGGCCTTGTGCATTACGCCACCCGGCAAGTGAGGTCAAGCGAGAACCGCACGGCCGCGTCGACAAAATCCCGCAGGCCCGTCAATGGACGTCCGCGCACGGCGATGATAGGCCTGGAGCGCCAGATCCGGAGAAGCTCCATGTCAACGCAACCGACCTATTGGCCCGACGCACTCACCGACTGGGCGGCCAGTCTGTTCGTCGCGCGCGGCACCGACACCGCGATCGCCGCCACCGTCGCCGGCATCCTGGTCGAGGGTGATCTGCTTGGTCACGACACCCATGGCCTCGCCCTGCTCGGGCCCTACCTGCGCAAGATCGACCAGGGCGTCCTGTCGCCCAAAGGCACCTATGACATCGTCTCCGATCGCCCCGCCGCCATGCTGTGGGACGGCGGCGGCCTGCCCGGCCCCTGGCTCACCGCCGAAGCCATCACAACAGCGGGTGAGCGCGCCAAGGACATCGGCACGGCGACCGTGACGATCCGGCGCTCGGGCCATATCGCCTGCCTCGCCGCCTACCTCGAAGCACCGGCCCGCGACGGCCTGGTGATCGAGATCTACAGCTCCGACCCCTCGGTTGCCTCCGTCGCCCCGTTTGGCGGCACGCGCGCAGCCTTCACGCCCAACCCGATCGGCATCGCCATCCCAACGTCGGGTGACCCGATCCTGATCGACATCTCGACCTCGATCACCACCAACGGCATGTCCGCGCGCCTGCAGGCGGCCGGCGAGCGATTTGCCGGCAACTGGCTGCTCGACAACCAGGGCCGGCCGAGCGACGACCCGGCGGTTTTCGACAGCGATCCGCCCGGCACCATCCAGCTGCTCGGCGGGCGCGATGCCGGCCACAAGGGCTTCGGCCTGACCCTGCTGGTCGAGGCGATGACCGGCGGCCTTGCCGCCTACGGCCGCGCCGAGGCGCCGACCGACTGGGGCGCGACGGTCGTGGTCCGCGCCACCGACCCGGCCGCTTTTGGCGGCCTCGCCGGCTTCAACCACGAGTTGGACTGGCTTGCCGCCGCGTGCCGTGACAATCCCCCGGTCGACCTGAGCCAGCCGGTCCGCCTGCCCGGCCAGCGCGGGCTTGCGTTGAAGCGCGACGCCGTGACCAACGGCCTGACGCTGCACCCACAGGTTCACGACGCGATTGCCAAGCTCGCCGAGGAAACTGGCATCGCCCTGCCGATGCCGGTCGGCTGACAATCCGCGCCAGCCGTACCGGCGGCGCCTCGCCATCGCTCGGGCCCTACTGACGCGGGGGGCCTTACTAGCCATCCTCGGCTCTGGACACCCCGTCCTGGAAATGATACTGACGCCGCTCCGTGATGGTGCCTTGTCGGCGCGCGGTGAACGGGTGATTAGCTCAGTTGGTAGAGCAGCTGACTCTTAATCAGCGGGTCATAGGTTCGAATCCTATATCACCCACCAATGATTTCAATGACTTACGCGCCTTTGATCTCGCGACTCCCCAAAATAGGTAGCACATAGGTAGCAAAATTCGCTTGCTAGGAAATGTGCCACGAATACTTGAACCGCACGTGCCGACCGTCAGTCACCAGTGCTTCTGAGCGTCGTGGCCCAGCTACGCGCCTTGGCCGGTTCAACCGGATTGCCCGCCGGGACCAAGACC
>JBPCVZ010000490.1:0-18153 GCA_051010015.1 Hyphomicrobiaceae bacterium | reverse complement strand
TATCGCTGAGTCACGCCTCTTTTAAGCTGCGGGCACCTGGGACTCTCACCACAGGCAGGACGGCAGGGCGTCACTATAACGCCGGGCGTACGTTGCGCCGGCGCGTGACCTGCAGCCCGCCCCCTCTAACGGTCGCCACCGGTTAGCGGCCCTTCAGTGGACGGGATAAAAAAATTTTACGACGGGTTCCGGGACCGGGGATAAACGGGCGACATGGTAAAGGCGGGCGTCGACGCGGGCCGCTCGGCACCAGTTATGGGGCCGGCACGTACGATTGCATCGCGGCGTGAGGGAGCCCCTACAAGTCTCGGACAAGTCGAATCTGCTTGTTGGGTCGTGCCACGAACCGTCGGCGCACACTATTGGGGGCTCACATTGGCAGAGCAATTTGATCTGATCGCGATCGGTCACGCCATCATGGATATCGTGCGCACGTGCGATGACGCGTTTCTTCGTCATGCCGGACTGCACAAGGGCGGGATGACAATCGCGGAGTCGCCCGAGCAGATTGCCGCGCTTGCCGCGCAACTTACATCAGGGTTCGAAGTGTCGGGCGGGTCGGCAGCCAACGTTGCCGTTGGCATGGCATCGTTCGGTGGCCGCGCCGCGTTCGTCGGTCGCGTCGCGGAAGACACCTACGGGCGCATGTTCCGGCACGATATTCGCGGCACCGGCGTCGTGTTCGATGCGCCGTCGGTGGCGCTGTCTGCCAAGGGGACATCGCATGCGCTGGTTCTGGTGACACCGGACGGAACGCGGACGATGCTGACGCATCTCGGCTGCAGTGCGGGTGTCGATACGCACCTGATCGACGGCGAGACGATCGCCAACTGCCGGATGGTCTATCTCGAAGGTTATCTGTTCGATTGCCCGAATGCCAAGGCGATGCTGGGCCGGGTCGCCGCGATGGCGCGCGCCAAACAGCGCAAGATCGCCTTTTGTCTGCCGGCGACGTCCTGCATTGATCGTCATCGTGCGGCGATGCTGAGTGTCGTGCGCGACCGGGTCGATGTATTGTTCGCCAACGAAAAAGAGATCCTGTCACTTTATCGGGTGCACACGCTCGATGAGGCCTTGAAGCGCGTCGGCCGCGATGTCGGGCTTGCCGTCGTCACGCGCAGCGCACATGGCGCGATCGTGGTGACCAACGGCCAGCGCACAACGATGCCGGCCGAAAAAGTTGCCAACGTTGTCGACAGCACCGGTGCAGGCGACATGTATGCCGCCGGTTTTCTCTACGGCTGGCTCAGGCAAGGCGATGTTCAGCTTGCCAACCGGCTCGGCAGTTTTGCGGCTGCGGAGATCATCACGGTATCGGGCGCGCGCCCGGAAGTGCGCCTCGGGCACCTCGCCAAGATGCGTGGGCTGCTCGACGAGGTGGTCGCGTAACGCGTCGGATCGCACCGGCAACTGACGGGTGCCGGTGACGTGGCGTCGATCAAGACCCCGGGCCACCGACGAGGCGCCGCTTACTTGACGGTGACGGTAATCACCTCGGACGTCACCGGTGGGTTGTGCGGGATGTGGTTTTGATCGCCAAGCACCAACTGGAGCGTGTTCTTGCCGGGTTTGAGGGTCACCGTGGTTTCCGTCTGACCGCCGCCGAAATGGACATGATTGTCATCAGCCGGAATATTGGCATCGAATTCGTCAGCACCGTCCGGGCCTTTGCCCAAAGGCGGGCGATTGATGAAGAGATGATGGTGGCCGGTGTTTTTCTTCTCCGTGCCAGCGGGCGCGACGCCCATGCCGGAAAGGCCGAACCGGACCCTGACCGGGTTCGACACGGTCGCACCGTCTTTCAGATTGATGAAGTACACCTTGGCACCCTTCGGCGCGGGCGTTTCGCCTGCAAGGGCCGGCATGGATGCGGTGATCACGGCAGCTGCTGCGGCCAGGGCAAATGCGGCCAGGGTTAGAAGTCTTTGCATTGCTGTTTCCTCACATGACCGCTGCATTGATCCGCGCCGCTTGTGGCAATACGCAGGCTCAGCGGATGGTTCTAATAATGATGTCGCCTCCACGGTGCCACGATAACGTGATGCCGCGGCTTTAGCCAATGCTTCTCAGGCAGTGATTGGGGCACGCTTGAGTGTTCGCAATCCGAAGCCGCTGGTGACCCGACCGACGGCATTGGCAACTGGGCGGGCAAACGGGTTGCCCGGTCCCGTGGTGCGCTTACCAGCCCATGGCGCGGCTCATGCGTCGTGGGTCGGCGCCGCCTTCGAGGATGCCGGTCTCGAGGTCCTTGGTGATCGCGCACATGCCGGCTGTCTTGTAGGTCATGTCGGCAAGGCGTTCGACATCGTGGCCGCGGGCCGCGAGGTCATCGGATGTCGCCGGGTTGATGCGGCCTTCGACGGTGAGGCGGCCGGGATAGGCGGTGTGCGGCTCGAACGTATCGGGCTGGCTGTGCGTCATGAAGCGTGGCGCCTCGATGGCCTCCTGGATCGGCATGCCGAATTCGGCGTGGTTGATCAAGACCTGGAGCATCGCCTGGCATTGTGTGTCGCCGCCGGGCGTGCCGAATGGCATCGCCCAGGCGCCGTCCTTGATGGCGAGCGCCGGGTTGGGCGTGAGGCGGGGGCGTTTGCCGGGCGCAACGCATGACGCGTGACCGGGCACGGCCCAGCTCTGCATGCCGCGTGATGACGGACAAAAACCGGTGCCGGGAATCACCGGCGCATCCCACGAAACATCGCTCGGCGTCGCGGAAAAGATATTGCCGGCGCGATCGATGACGCAGCAGTACGAGGTATCGGCGGGTGCCGGCGGGCTCGCCGTCGACGTATTGCCGTGCCGTTCCGTGGTGCGTGCGGGTTGGCCTTGGCCGGGCAGGTTGCCGGCGGGCGGCAGTTCGGGCCAGGCGATATCGGGGCGGATCATGCTGCGCCGCTCGGCGGCATAGGCATCGCTGAGGAGCCTATCGAGGGGCACGTCGACGAAGCGCGGGTCGCCGTAGTAACGCTCGCGATCGGCGAACGACAGCTTGATGGCCTCGGCGATGGTGTGGATGTAGTCCGGGCTGTTGTGGCCGAGGCCGGCCAGGTCATAGCCTTTCAGGAGGCTGAGCATTTGCTGCAGGACCGGGCCCTGGCACCATGCGCCGCAGGTGTAGACGTCGATGCCCTGGTAGGTGGTGCGCACGGGCGGCTCGATCGCGGAGGCGAATTCGGCGAGGTCCTCACGCGTCAGCCAGCCGCCGTTGTCGCGATGGTAGTCGGTCATCTTTGCCGCGAGATCACCGCGGTAGAACGCGTCGCGCGCCGCCTCGAGGCCGGCGGCGCGACCCTTGCCGGCATGGGCTTTTTCTTCGTCGACCATGTACTGGATCGAGCGGGCGAGATCGCTCTGCACGAAATTTTCGCCGACCTGCGGCAGGCGGCCGTTCGGTAGGTAGATTTCGGCGCTCGATGGATAGCCGCGATAGGTCGCTTCGTGGGCGACGAGATAATCGCGCATAACATGGTGCATGGAAAAACCATCGCGGGCGTAGCGAATGGAGGCGGCAGCAACGTCGCCGAACGACATCGTGCCGAATTTCTCGAGTGCCATGATCCAGGCATCGGGGGCGGCGGGGACGACGGTGCGTAGCAGGCCATCGGGGATGGTGGCGCCATGCGCCTCGATGAAATGCTCGAGCGAGGCGGCCTTGGGCCACCAGCCGAGGCCGCTGATGGTGAGCACCTCGTTGCGCTCGGCGAGGTAGATCATGATCGGCGCGACACCTGCGAACTGGACCATGTCGCTGTGCACGATGCCGAGCGCCATGCCCGATGCGACGCCGGCGTCGACCGCGTTGCCGCCCGCTTCGAGGATGTCGAAGCCGGCCTGCGTCGCGAGGAAGTGGCCGGCGGAGACCATATGGCGCGTGCCGTGAATCGGGGGCTGGAGGGGCATGGGCGTGGCCTCATCGGTGACGGAACGGGGTGGTTGGCAGACTATCGGACTGAGGGGCGGGCGTCACGCCGCATGCGTCGAGCCACAGACCTTGCGCCTGTAGGAGACCCTGCCTAGGCTTGTGCAACTGGGTCGTGCCGACTGCGCGACACCCACGACGACGTTCGTTTTCGTCGTGCTGCTTTCAAATCACCAAGGTGTCTAAATGATCCACGAAGGTCAATGCATGTGTGGTGCCGTGCGCTTCAGCGTCGAAGGCGAGCCGGTTAATGTCAGGGCATGTCATTGCCGACAATGCCAGAGGGCACTTGGTTCGCCATTCTTTGCCCGCGCACTTTTTGAACAACGCCATGTCGACATCACCGGGCCGACGGCGGCACATCTTTCCTCGCAAGCCCTCGAGCGCGTGTTCTGCCGCGAATGTGGCACGCGGATGTTTGCGCGCCGGACAAATGGCACGTACATCGGCATCGCTTTGGCCGCTTTCAACGATAAGGACCGGTTTGCGCCAACGGAGCATATCTGGGTTTCCGAGAAAGTTGCCTGGTTGAGATTGGACGACGGCCTCCCACAACACCCGCAGAAGTCCCCGAGTCTGCCTTGACTCAATGATCGCTCGGGATGTTCCTCGACACGCGGCAACTTCTCGGCGTCATCGCAGCCCAATGCGCAACGGGGCGAGTGGCGTTCGATGGGCAAATAGGTTACTCCAAGACGGGCTTGGTTCGTACCGCCGGATAGTTGATCGCGAATAATTGTCGATGATGGAGAGGCCAAATGACCAACCGGGTAGAGGACTTCATCGAGACACTCGATCGGCGGGTCGAGGATATCGCAGCGGCGTGCACGGCGTGCGGGGCCTGCGCCGACGTCTGCCCGACGATCGACATCGCCGGCATCGCTGGGGACGACCGTGAGGCGTTGACGGTCGGGGTGCGCGATATCCTGCGCGGTGGCGCGGCGAGCGATGCGTCGCGGGCGTGGGCGACGTCGTGCTGTGGCAGTGGCAAGTGCCTGACGGTGTGCGCGCACGGCATCAATCCGCGTTTCATGCTGACCATGGCGCGCCGCGCGATGGTGCAGGACCAGGCTCCTGAAGAGCGCCGCGCCAACGGCAAGGCGGCGTTCCAGAAGATGAGCCGCGGTGTGCGCGTGCTCTCGCGCCTGTCATTGCCGCCGGCGCTGCACGAGCGGCTGAGCCCGCGCTCGCATCCGGAGCGCGACGAGGTGCCGGACCTGGTGTTCTACACCGGCTGCAACATGCTCAAGACACCGCACATCGGCCTGCTGTGCCTCGATGCGCTCGACGCGCTGGGTGTCACATATGAAGTGCAGGGCGGGCCAAGCGCGTGTTGCGGCATCCTGCAGACGCGGCCGGGCGATACCGAGAATGCCGGCCGGCAGGCGTTCAATACGCTCGACAAGCTGGCGGCGTCGAAGACGTCGCAAGTGCTGTCGTGGTGCCCGACCTGCCAGATCCAGTTCGGCGAGACGATGATCCCGAGCTATCGCGAGGTGACCGGCAGTGCGCTCGACATGACGATGTTCCCGGTCTATCTGGCGAGCCGGCTCGATGCGCTGCGTCCGATGATGACGCAGCCGGTCAAGAAGCGCGTGGCGATCTACGAGTATGCCGGCGAGCTCGGCGTGATGGAAGGCGTGCGGGCGCTGCTCGGCGCGATACCGGAACTCGAGGTGGTCGAGATCGAAGCATCGAGCATCGGGTATACGAGCACGTCGCTGTTGCCGCTCGGCAGCTACTACAAGGATACGATCCAGGCGATATTGAGCGATGCCGAGGCAGCGGGCGTTGATACCCTGGTCGGGGTCTATCACTCCGACCACCGCGAGTTGTCGGGTCACGAGAGCGCCTGGTCGTTCGACGTGGCCAACTACATGGAGCTTGTCGGCGAAAGCATGGGACTGGCGCGCCCGGACCGCTTCAAGGAGCTCAAGCTGATGCAGGATGTCGACGCGATCATGGCCGCCTCGATGGCGATGATCGAGGCGCACGGGCTCGACCCGGAATACGTGCGCGACATCGTCGCTGCCGACATGCTCGGCGATCAGCACCTGCCGATCGACCGCGGGTTGCACGCGGCGGAGTAGGGGGAAGCCGAGAGAGTGGGGCGGGGTCGCTTCTGGCTTTGAGGTTGACGCCGTTGGGTTACGCGCGGGTAGGCGCTGGAGCGTGCCGCAACCGGCGGACCGCGCTAACCCAACAAAGGCGGCATCGAAAGTCGGTTGTGCCGCTTGCCTCACTTTTCGCGCAGGTCGTAACCGAGACGCGGGAAGTGGACAACGATGTCGCCGAGGCGGTTGTCGCTGCGGCGGATCGCGATCTCTTCCTGGTCAATCATCGCGAGTTCGCCCTCGACGGCTTCCTTGCCATAGTCGTCGGGACGAATTCGGACCCGGGCGCCCGGTTGCGGATCGCCGTCGGAGGGCTGCGAAGGGCGTACCGGCTGCGGCGTTGCGGCGGCTGCATTGTCGAGGGCGGCGTCGGCGGTCATCTCATGCCGGGTGCCATGCCCGAACGCGGCCATGCGCTGCATCCAGGCGTTTATGTGCGGATAGGGATCGAGCTCGAAGGCGAGCTTTTGCGTGCGTCCGGTGATGAACCACAGCGCATGGTAGATCGAGAAGTCGGCGATGGTCGTGGCGGGACCGAGGACCCAGTCGCGGCCGTCGGCGAGCATGGCTTCGACGCGGGGGAGTTGCGCGCGCACCAGCGGGCCGTTGCGTTTGGCGGCGTGCTGCATCGCATCGGCGCTCGGCGGCGGCATGCCGCGCATGGCGGCGCGGTCGGCCTGCAGGCTGAGCGGAAAGACATCCGGATTGCTGCCCGAGACGTAGAGCGAGATCGGCCGGAAGAGCTGCGTTTCGGCCCAGTGGGCGACCGCGTGGGCGGTGGCGGCGAGGGCTGCGGGATAGAGCGTCGGTGCCGGTTGCAATCGTTCGAGCGTGCGCAGGATCATGCGGGTGTCGCAAAAGACATCGGCGCCGATCTGGAGGACGGGGGTGCGCCGGTAACCGCCGGTCAATGCCTGCAGGTCAGGCTTCGGCGCGACCGATGGGATCGTGACCGAATGCCAGGCAAGCGCCTTGTAGCCGAGCGCGAGGCGGGCCTTCTCGGCGTAATTGGAGAAGTCGTAGTGGTGCAGGATGAGGTCGGTCATGGTGGACTCGGTACTTGTGCTCAGTGGCGGCAGCGCGGGAAAACGGACCGGCCGAGCGCCTTGATCAATTCTGCGCGGTCGTCGACAAACCCCGTGAATAGCAGCTGGTGAAAGCCGGCGGGACGGATCGCCTGGATGCGCTCGACGCACTGATCGGCGGTGCCGACCACCGCGAAACGATCGGTCATATAGTCGAGCAGCTCGGGATCCTGCATGAGGCCAGCATTGGGCGACTCGCCGAGGTCTTCGTGATGGGCGGGCTGATAGCCCTGCTGGACCTTGCGGATGGCATCAGCGAGTTCCGGCGGCACGAGCTTGCCTTCGAGCGTGAACCGGAACGCGTGATGCGCCATCGAGGCGAGTTCCATGCGGATTTCGTCGATGAGGGCTGCACGATCGCGACCGACGTTGACGCGGGCGAGCGCCCAGATGTCGAGGTCATCGACGCTGCGGCCGGCACGCTCGGCGCCGATTGCCAGATGATCGAGTGTGAGTTTGGTGACTTCCGGGGAAAGCCCCATGCCGCAAATCACGCCGTCGGCAATCTCGCCGGCAAGCTCGAGTGTCTTGGGGCCTTCGGCGGCGATGTAGATCGGGACCGGGTTGTCTGATTGTGCGCCGATCCACTTGGTGTGGATGTCGCGACCGGCGTAGTTGGCGGGCCGGCCACGCAGGAGTTCGCGGACGGCGAGGATGTATTCGCGCATGCCTTTGAGGCCGCGGGGGCGCTCGTTGATATTGTAAATCGCGCTGTCGCCGGTGGCGATGCCGAGCATGGCGCGCCCACCGCTCAGTTCGTGGACGCTGGCGATGGCGCTGGCCATGACGGCGGGATGCCGGGTCAGCGGATTGGTCACGGACGGTCCGATCATGACGCGTTCGGTGGCCTGACCGACGGCGGTCAGCATCACGAACAGTTCGCGGAACAGCGACTGCGAGTCGGCGACGCCGACCCAGTCGAACCCGACGTCTTCTGCGAGTTTGGCGTACTCGATCGACGATGAGATGCTGCGGGAAAGTTCGATCAGTCCAAATCGTGCCTTCATCTAGCGGGCTCCCTAGGCAATCAGTCCGTGTGGCTGGTAGATGGTCTGCCGCGACCGAGGCGGCGGACAATGAGCGTGTCGCCGGCGCTGATCAGCAGCATGGCGGTGCCGGGGGAATCGAGGGGCACGGTGCCGCGTGCGACGGCCGGGTTGATGGTGAGCCAGGCGCGCAGTGGTGCAGCGCGGGTAGCGTCGAGTTCAACCAGGTCGCCGTCCAATGCCGAAATTATTTCAGCGTCGGCCGGGTTGAGGCGGCAGATGCGGTGCTTGCTGACATTGGTGGTGCGATAGCTGTCGGTTTCGCTAACCGTGGTGAGGTTTAGGCGTGCAGCGCGCAGGTCGGCGCGCCGTTTCTCGGTGGCGGAGGCATCGGCGTGATGCTGCCCGTCGACGACGACGCCATACGTGTCATTGAGGGCGGTCTGGGAGATGTAGCCGAGGCGATAGTCGTCTGCGACCTGGTCCGGTGGACGATCGAGCGGATCGCCGTAGCCGCCGCCGCCGGCGGAGCGCAGTACGACACGTTCGCCTTCCTCGACGAGATGACCGCCGACCTTGCCGGGAGTCGCGAACTCCTCCGTTACGTCATCCGCGGTCTCGATCCAGGACGACAGGGGTTTGCCGCTTTGGCCGCCCAGCACGCCGAACGCCGGGACGATGGCGCCGTCGGAGAGCAGCGAGTAGCGTGCGTCCGGTGCGGTGAGACGGATGCGGCGGCGCATGGCAAGGCCGCCGCGCGAACGGCCGGCGCCGCCGGAGTCGGTATCGAGTTCCGAGTATTCGACGAGCAGCGGAAAGCGCGACTCGATCACTTCGGAGGGCTGCACGGTGACGAGGTCGCCCCAGTCGAACGGTGCCATGGCGCTCGGGCCGTCGGCTTCGGCAAAGCCGCCGTTGCCGCCGCCCGACCACTCGTAATGGACCCATTCGCGCCCCGAGCGCGTATCGAAACCGCCGAGCAGGTTGTGGAAGGAACTGCGGCACAGGTCGCCGGCGACCTTGTCCGGCACGACCTGCGAGAGGGCACCGACCATGGTGGCGATGACGCGCTTGCGAATCTCGCCGTGCGATCCTGCCGGTGCCGGGCGCGTGACATTGACGATGGTGCCTTCCGGCGCGATGACATCGATCGGGCGGAAAGAGCCCTGGTTGAGGGGGGCTTCGGGATCGAAAATCGATTTGACCGCGATAAAGACGGAAGCGGCCGAAACCGCCAGGGTCGAGTTGACGGGCACGGGAACCTGTGGCGAGGCACCGGTGAAGTCCGCGGTCATGCGGTCGCCCTTGATGGTCAGCGCGAGGGGGAGCAGCAGCGGCTCGAACGCGCCTTGCGGATAGGTTTCTAGGTAATCCTCGTAGCGATAGGTGCCGTCCGGGAGATTGTTGAGGCAGGTGCGCATGCGGGCCTCGGCGCGATCAAGGTCAATCTTGACCGCGTCAAGGAGCTGGTCGACGCCGTAGCGATCGCACAGCTCGCGAATGCGCGTTTCTGCAACATGGCAGGCGGCGATGCCTGCCTCGAAGTCGCCGATGCGCTCCTCGGGGACGCGCATGTTCGCCATCAGGATGTCGAGGGCGGCCTGGTTCGTGCGGCCGCGCTCCATGATCTTGATCGGCGGAATGCGGATGCCCTCCTGGTAGATCTCCGTGGCGTTGCCCGACATGCTGCCGGGCACCATGCCGCCGACATCCGGCCAGTGTTCGCGCACGGCGGGGAAGAAGATCAGGCGGTCGTCGAGGAAGACCGGTGAAATGATGGTGACGTCGTTGAGGTGGGTGCCGCCGACGTAGGGGTCGTTGACAAGGATGACGTCACCGGGCGCGAGCGTGTCGCCGAGCTTGGCCATGGCAGATTGCACCGTCCACGGCATCGGCACGACGTGGCTGCCGATGTCTTCGGACTGCGCGACGACCTGGCTGTCGGGCGCGAACAGGCAGCAGGAAAAGTCCTTGGCTTCGTAGATGGCAACGGACTTGGCAGTGCGCATGACGGTGGCGCGCATTTCGCGCACGACGGAGATCAGGCCCTGGGTGAGGACCTCGAGCGTGATGGGATCGATGGTCTGGGTCATGGTGCGCGCTCCAGGACGAGGCAGTCATGTGTGGCACGGTGCGCGCGCCAGCCGGGCGGAATGACGGTCGCGGTGCTCGGTTCCTCGACGATGGCGGGGCCGATGACAGACTCGTCGATGGTCATTGCCGCGCGGGTGTGCACGGCGGTGTCGTGTGCCTTGCCGTCGAACACGACCGTGCGTGACGTCGTCGAGGCATCGGCTGCCGGCAGGGCGTTTGCAGCGGGCGTCAGTTGCGGCTTGTCGGTCAGCCCCCAGGCCGCGAGGCGGTAGCTGACAATCTCGCTGCCGCTTTCGGGCGCGGTGCCGTAGCGGTCGGCGTAAACGGCACGGAAGGCCAGTTCGATTTCCTCCATCGATGGCACGTCGAGCGCGACCGGTACCGACAACTCAAACGCCTGGCCGATGTAGCGCATATCGAGGGTGGCCTCGAGGTGCTGGCGGTCCGGGCCAAAGCCGGCGGCGGCGAGTTCCGCCGTTCCGGTGGCCTTCAGCGAGTCGAGAACGTCATGCACGCCGACGAGTGTCGTGGTCGCGGTGGCCGTGACCTGGGTGCGCACGAAGTCGCGGCGCAGATCAGCGGCGAGGAGGCCGAAGGCGGAGAAGTTGGCTGGCATCGGCGGGATCAGCACGGTCGAGATGCCCAGTTCATCGGCGATCGCGGTGGCATGCAGGGGACCGGCGCCGCCGTAGGCCATCAGGGCGAAGTCGCGCGGATCGAGGCCGCGCATGACGGAGATCTCCTTGATCGCGGCGGTCATGTTGACAACGGCGATGCGCGCGATGCCCTCGGCCATCTTGGTGCGATCGAGGCCGACATCCTTCGCAAGGCGATCGACGGCGGCGGCGGCCAGGCTGCCGTCGAGATTCAGGCCGCCGCCTAGGCCCGAACTGTCCGGGTCAGATGCGGCGAGGCGGCCGAGCACGACGTTGGCGTCGGTGACGGTCGGTTCGCTGCCGCCGCGGCCGTAGCAGGCGGGACCGGGCACGGCGCCGGCCGAGCGCGGGCCAACGCGGAGATGGCCTGATCCGTAGGAGGCGATGCTGCCGCCGCCGGCGCCGACGGTGTTGATGTCGACCTGCTGGGACTTGACCGGATAGATGCCGACCTTGCCGGCACCGGTCATGGTGAAACTGCCATCGCGGATGAGACACACGTCGGTCGATGTGCCGCCCATGTCGCACGTGATGATGTTGGGGTAGTCGGCGATCCTGCCGAGGAACTGGGTGGCAATGACGCCGGCAGCGGGACCGGAAAGCATGGAGAGAACGGGCAGGCGCTCGATCTGGCGGTCCGGGAGGGTGCCGCCACTCGACGTCATGATCGCGACCTCGGCCGCGCAGCCGGTATCTGCGAGGCGCTGGCGCAGGCTGCCAAGGTAGCGGCGCATGCGCGGCGCGACGTAGGCGCTGAGGGCGGTGGTCGAAAATCGCTCGTGCTCGCGGTATTCGGGCAGCACCTCGGCGGAGGTGGTGACGATCGCGTCGGGCAGTGCGGCCCTGACGATGTCGGCGGCGGCGTGCTCGTGGTCCGGGTTGGCGTAGGAATGCAGGAAGCAGACGGCGACCGCTTCGCAGTTCTGTTCGGCCAGTGTCGCGGCGGCCTGTGCGACGGCGTCTCGATCGAGCGCGGTGACGACCTCGCCGTTGACGTCGAGGCGCTCCGGGATCTGGAAGCAGCGGTCGCGCGGCACAATCGGCTCAGGGGCGGTCGCCTTGATATTGTACATCAAGGACCTGTTGCCGCGCCCGGTGATCAGGATATCGCGGTGGCCGGCGGTGACGAGGACGGCGATGTCGGCGCCGGAGCGCTCGAGCGCGGTGTTGGTTGCAACGGTCGAGCCGTGCGCGACGCGGGTGAGGTCGGAGCCGGCCAGGCCAAGGCTCTCGATGCCCTCGAGGATGCCGCGCGACTGATCTTCCGGTGTCGAGGGCACTTTGCCAAGCGAGATGCGGCCACTCGACGGCTCGTACACGACGAGATCCGTAAAAGTGCCACCAACGTCAATGCCAAGCCAGAGCAATGGCTTCTCTCCCCTTGCGTTTCGTTCGGAACGTTCGTCGTGGCGGCCAATATACGTTGCCGGCTGCCGGCCGGTCACGCTGCGATCGCGTGGTCAGGCTGTTTCATCCATGGATGGATGGCGCGCACGGCCAGCTGTTGTAGTTTCAGCGGATTGCGCGCAGCGGTCATGAAATGCCATACATTTTCGGTGGTTCGCCGATCCGGCGGCCCACCGCGCGGATGATGGATTGGAAGAGCGATGGCACAGCACCTGACGATGGCTCAATTGAAGGCCGGCCTACCCGACATTCTGAGTTCTCCTGCGGACAACGGCAGCGTTGACGCGATCGTGGTGCGTCCACAGTCCGAGGAGCGCCTTGATGTTGCGAGCTGCAACGTCAGTCTCGCCGGTGGCCTCGAAGGTGACCATTGGGCGAAAGGCTGCTGGAAAACGACCGAGGACGGCAGCCCGCACCCGGATGTGCAGATCTGCATCATGAATTCGCGCTGCATCAACCTGATTGCCAATGGAGAGCGATCGAACTGGCCGCCGGCGGGAGACAACCTGTTTGTCGACCTTGACCTGTGCCCCGAGAACATGCCGCCAGGCCAACGGCTGCGCGTCGGCAGCGCCGAAATCGAAATCACCGATACGCCGCATAAGGGATGCGCGAAGTTCGTCGAGCGCTACGGGCGCGACGCGACGGCGTTCGTCAACGTCGGCGAGGGCGACGCCTATAAGCTGCGTGGCATCTATGCCCGGGTCGTCAAGGATGGAACGATCAGTGTCGGCGACAGCCTGGTGAAGGTTGCCACGGCTTGACGGCGAGGTGACGTGGGCAACATGCCCGACCTCGAGCTATTGCAGCGACGTTGGTAATGGCAATGGCGCAAAAGCGCTGGTGTTTATGGTTGCAACACCGGGATTTTCCGACAGCTGCCGGTAGAGCTCCCAGCCGGCCTCGACCTGTCTCTTGAGCGTCTCGTACTCGTCATGGCTCTGCTGGATGCCCTCGATATGGGCAGCCGCTTCGATCGCCGCAGATGGCGTGAGATCGCGGATTTCACGATCCGCATCGGCCAACGCTTGCTGCCATTCGACCAAAGCTGCCGAATAGACTTCGAGGCGCCGCCGCAATTGAATGAGCGAACACTTGTTTTGATCGTAAGTACAACTTGACATTACACACCTTTTCGGAAACGCGGACTGACCTTGGCAGCCAAACACACAAAACTTGCGCGGGTCTGTAACAGCGCGGGAACAGTGTGGATAACTTCGGTCGGGCGTGCCGCCAGTTTCGCTTGAGACTGGAGTGCTAACTCATTGCGATTCCGAGATGTCTTAAGAGAGATCCAGCATGGTTGCAATAGAGAGCGCAAGTCGGCAAGGGCAGATCGAGGGACGCATCGGTACCGCTGCGCTGACACGGGCCGCGTCGCAGGGGCTTGATCTGACGACCGTTGTTGATGCGCTTGGCGCCGCCGTATTGTCCGGGCCGGCAAAGGCTGCCGCGCTGATGGACCTGAGCGCCATCGAGCAGCTGAATGGCCGGCTCCAGGAAGGCCTTGCACTGCAAGCGCGCGCGCTCGAGCAATGCCAGATCTATGAGACCGTGACGGAGGCGGCGACGGATCTTCATCTACTGGTGCTGGCGGCGCCAATTCACCTCGGTGGCAACACGCCGACCGATTTCCTGACGGAAGGCTCCTCGATCCGACATACAACCATGTACCTCGGCCCGGACCTGGCACGACCCGACCCGCTGCCGGAACACGACATCGCCTTCGTCGCGGCACCGGGTGATACGGATTCATCACGCCCATTCCTGCTGCACATTGCAGACTGCGTGCGCGACTGGCCGCGACCGGTGCTGAACACGCCCGGCGCGATCATGGGGCTGGAACGCGACCAGCTGCCGATGACCTTGCGGGACACGCCGCGGCTGTGGATTCCGAACACGGCACGTATCGATCGCGAAGACCTCGCAAAGATCGGATATGGCGCGTTGCGGCCCGACGATCTGTTTGCCGACCTGGACTTTCCGCTCGTGCTGCGGCCGGTCGGTTCGCATGCCGGCCGGAATCTGGAGTTGCTGTCGGGCGCAGCTGACGTACAGGGCTATCTGAGCTCGTGTGTCGATCCTGAGTTCTTCGTGTCGCCGTACATCGACTACCGCAGTGCCGACGGGGCGTTTCGCAAGTACAGGATCGTGTTTGTCGATGGCAAACCCTATGCCTGCCACATGGCAATCGCCGACCAGTGGAAGGTCTG
Organism: Hyphomicrobiaceae bacterium; assembly: GCA_051010015.1. GTDB lineage: Bacteria > Pseudomonadota > Alphaproteobacteria > Rhizobiales > Hyphomicrobiaceae > CAJQQK01. Next base: position 3,679 of record JBPCVZ010000490.1, on the reverse strand, counting down.
GTACATGAATGCCGGCATGGACCGAGTGGCGGAAAAACGCCGCGAAGAGCAGCGTTTCATGGAGCGGTTTGACGATGAGTTCGGCCACCGCCACTGCGACACGCTAAGGGAATTGGCGAGAAAGGTCGATCTCGATTATTTCGGGATTGATTGTGCCGAAAGCCTGGATGGCCGCCTGGTGGTCTTCGAGGCGGACAATGCGCTTATCGTGCACGATATGGATTCTGATCTGGTGTTTCCCTACAAACGCAATCAGATGCAGAAAGTTTTCGCGGCATTCGTCGGGATGCTGCGCGCCAGAGCCGCAGATCGGCCAGGCACGCGCTGAGCGAGATCGCGACGGGGTGGCGAAAGCGCCGCCCATAAATCACACCAGACTTTCTGTGAACGGTTGTCCAACGACCTCCGAGCCCTGTCGCGTATACAGGGCCCGGAGGTGTGGAACTAAGGAGAGGTTTGGGAGAGTCTCTCCAGGTGACAGTCGTACAACGGCAAGCTTACGCGAAGCGTGAAGTTCCGGCTGAACCGATTGACCAGCGTTTTATATTGCAATTCCGGAACTTTATTCGATTGGAATAGTTCCACATAAGAAAGGAGTGCCATTCTCCATTCCGAAATAAATTGTGTATTTTAAATTTCTGCGCGAGGACTTGGTACTCTTTTTTGTTAATCTCCCCTGTGTGAAATCATCGGTTCTACGATGTTGTGCGCGATGGAGCCTGTGCTTATCTGGAGCGGCGCTGTTGATCTTCCTTCATGCGAACGGGGCTGAGGCCGGGTCCGGCTTGCGTCCGGTCACTCAATCGGGCGCGTCATGGGGGAGATTTGCGTTCGCGCCGCTAGGCTTCGACCGGTTCGTGAGAGCGCGCATGCTGCGCCAACGTTCAGAAGTGGCGGCGCGCATGCACTCAAGGGTCAAATTGAACTCAGGCCCTGTCCCTGTGCGCGCCTATAGATTGTCCGCTGGATTGGCAACGAAGGTAGCATCGCGAGGTAACGCGCAGAGCAGATCGCAAGTTGAAAGCAGCAAGGCACGGCACACGCTGGGCCTTGGTTCAGGTCGATTGAGCGAAGATGGCAATGCAAGCCAGGCAGTAAGCCATGTGCCAATCAGGCCCGTGGCGCGCGCCGTTCCGCGTCTGCCGGTGCGGTCGAAGGCGGCGTGGCATGCCGATACCAAGGCGACAAAAGGAACTGTCAAAGCGCGGAAGCGGAAGAACCATGCGACCCCGCGCGATGCCGCAGTCGATCGACGAGGCAGCAGGCCACGGCGGGTGCGGGCCCGGATCGTGTCGCGTGGACGCGTGACCGCAGCGAAGATTGCGACCCCGGTCAAGGTCCATTCACTGTTGATGGAAACCCCGGCGTGGGCGCACCGGGCGTTCACGGCAGATCGATGAAATGTGGGTCGTCGCAAGGGCGAAAGGTTCAGGCAAGGCCGCGCATCGTGAATTGCTGCGCGCCGGCGGCTGGTCCCGCGAAAAATTGTGTCCCATGCTGACGACATCAGTCTGCCACAAGCCCCGTCCCCGATGGTCCGCATTGGGATGCTTTGTATTCGGTTTGGTGTGCACGGATTCGAGGTGACAACACGATGGCGATTTCGAACGTTTACCTGACAGCGATACAGAAGTTCGAAGGGTTCACGCAGAAAGCGATCTGGGACTATGCGCAATATACGAACGGCTATGGCACGCGAGCCGCATCTCCCGGTGAGACAATAACGAAAGCCGAAGCTGAAGAGCGCTTCAAGGCCGAGATCGGCGAAGCGGCCTCGCTGGTGGACCGATTTGCGCCGAGCCTCGACAACGGCACGCGATCGGCATTGACGTCGCTGACGTTCAACGCAGGCACGGCGTGGATGAAGAGTGGTCTTGGTGCCGCGGTAAAGAGCGGTGATCTCGATCGGGCGCGCGACATTATTCTACTCTACAACAAAGCGGGGGGCGAGGTTCTGCCTGGTCTGGTTGCGCGGCGCAAGGTTGAAGCGTCCTGGATAGGTTCTGGGGCCGCTTCCGCAACCACCGCCACCGCCGGCGTCATCCCCGCAGGCCAAGCCGCCGATGCAACCAACACGGGTGCCGCACCGGTATCGCGCATGGCGGGATCTGAACATTTCACCACCAAGCCTGCCGAAGCGTCTTGGGCGCGGCCTGGCCCTGGGGCGTCGATGACATCACGTGCCTACGCCGCTGACGCATCGACCCAGCTGCTCGCGAGGATGACGCTGGATGTGCTGGATTTTCTGGCCAAGACCGATGCGGGCGTAATGGCGAACACGGACGGTGACGACCAGCAGGAAGCCTGATTTGGACCTGTCGTGAGGCTTTCGCGCCATACTTGTCGATCCATGTAACAAAACTTTACCGTGCATAACTCAATATTACACTTTAAAGTTGACGATCTCTTTGAACCGATTCATTCATCGATTTGGGCGGATGGAATTGATTCGGGGGGCAGGCATGATCGTCTTTGTCGATGACCGAGAATTTGTAAGTGACGGATATTTTTCCTGGTTTGGGCGCGAGGGGGTAGCGCTCGCGAGCTTTTCTCCTTCCGAATTCGATGATTGGGTGACGGCCGTCGACAAGGTCGATATCGATGCGATCGAGGCCTTTCTGATCGGGCGCTGCGAGAGCCGTCCGCGTTTGACACAGCAGATCAAGAAGCGGACGGAAGCCGCCGTCATTGCGGTCAATGATGGCAAGTCTCTCGAGGACACACTGCGGTTGTTCGATGCCGGCGTCGATGACGTGGTCGAGAAGCCGGTTCACGTGCGCGAACTGTTGGCGCGGATTGCGGCGATCGGTCGGCGTTCGAAGCCGCCATCGACCGAGGCAGGTTCCGGCGATATCAAGATATATTTTGACGGCCGCGATCCGGAGGTCGGCGGCGAGCCGATGGCGCTGCCGCGCAGGGAACGCAAGATTCTCGAGTATCTCTTTTCAAAACGCGGCCGGCGGGTTACGAAATCTCAAATATTCAATTCGGTTTATGGCTTATTTGATCAACGCATCGATGATAATGTCGTTGAAAGCCACATCAGCAAATTGAGAAAACGTCTGCGTGGCCGCCTGGGTTATGATCCAATCGACTCGAAAAGACATCTCGGTTATTGCCTGATGATGCGTTGAGCATCTGACAATATTCTGCAGAAATTGAAATTCTCATTTCGCTGAATTGATTGGCGATCTTCGAATTATTGGAAGCGGAATTCCGGACGAGTCGAAACTCCCGGTTGCGGCGCGAAGACGCCGTGAACGTGGGTGCGCACGGCATCGCAAGTGAATGAAAACAACAGTGATAACAGCGCATTAAGACCTCCATTTCGATCGCTTTGGATCGCGCGTGCGAATAGGCTGATTGCCTGCGTGACCCGGATCCGGCTCGACCTCCTGGCCGGGTCGGCGCTGTCTGCAATACAACTAGCTGATTGGAGGTGATGCGGTGTTCAAGTTTGACATTCGGTCCTATTTTCGACGCATTCAGTTGTCGATTTCCGACGACTCGCATGTTTCACACAAGCCGACTCTGAATACTAACCCTAGGGATATGGGATAGACATTTTATGAGGCGGGAATGAGTATTTTCGGGATGATGCGCACGAGCGTATCGGGACTTTCGGCACAGGCAAGCAAACTCAGCACGGTTGGTGACAATATCGCGAACGCGGGAACGG
>JBPCVZ010000489.1:0-5030 GCA_051010015.1 Hyphomicrobiaceae bacterium | reverse complement strand
ACGGCCCTGCGCCACCGCCCAGCTCGACGTCACCGACGTTCTGCTCAGCGATAGCCGTGAAGTTGCCGAGGTTGGCATTGCCGGCACCGTTGAAGGCCGTGATGTTCTGGTCCTGGATACCGGTGTTGATGTCGGTAGAAGCGTCGAGCAGTGGCGAAATGCCCGGGACTTCAACATCGCCGACGTTCTGCGAAGCCGCAACCGTGAAGTCACCGACGTTGATGTTGCCAGCGCCGTTGAAGGCCGTGACGTTCTGGGTCTGCGTGCCGGTGTTGATGTCAAGGCCTGCATCTACGAGGGGGGCCCAGGCTTGCATCCAGCTTGTGTAAGGGGTCGACATTCTTGATTCTCCTGAAGGTGGGTTGTTTTGAACTGAAAAATAATTGGGTTCTGTTTGCCGCTAGGATTGGTTTCGTTTGCCCCGGCGATGAACAGAAACTAGGTGAATCGACGTGCCAACTCTGTGAGGCGCTTCACACGGCGCTTTTTATTCTGAACTTTTTGCTTGAATGACGTTTCGTGAGAATTCGTGGTGATTACATTGATATTGGGAAATAGTTTCGGGCCAATCACGTTGACCTGCGCCAAGCGCCCCGCGCGGAAAGCCGCCGGAGGTTTGAGGCGAAGGGGTACGGGGCGACAACCAACCGCGTCCGTAGAATTTTTTAGCGGCTGGCTGCCGCCCCGTGCAGGATTTATCGCTGAGACACGCCTCTTTTAAGCTGCGGGCACCTGGGACTCTCACCACAGGCAGGACGGCAGGGCGTCACTATAACGCCGGGCGTACGTTGCGCCGACGCGTGACCTGCAGCCCGCCCCCTCTGATGATCGCCACCGGTCAGCGGCCCCTTCGTGGACGGGATGAGAAAAGTTTATTCTCGATGTCAAACCCGGGGACAACCGGTCGTCTTGGTTAACCCGGGCATCTCACCGGAGACAGTCGACACGATGTTCATGAAAACGGTTGCCAGATTCTAGGCAGTTTACAAACTCCCCAACGCAAAAAACCCCTCCGCGAGCGGAGGGGTTTTACTTGCGATATCAAACCGCACTGTCGGTGTCGTCGTTCTGTCCTTATTGCTACGCCATACCTGCATTGTCCGCTTCGATGAACGCCGTTTCTTGCGGAATGAACGCTGCGTCGGCAGGACCGGTAGCACCAGGGATCGGGCCATCCTGAATGAGGCTTTCCTGCGTCTGAATAGCCGTGAAGTCACCGCCGATATCGATGACGCTGCCATCATCAGCGATCAGGTTGATTTCCGTTTCCTGGATCAGCGTGTTGTTGATGATGTCGACATTCAGCTCATCGATGAAGATGAACACATCCTGACCGTCACCATCGCCCGGGCACATGCCTGGCGGCAGCGCGCCCGTCAATACGGCGTCATATCCACCGGCTTCAGCGAAGGCCGCGGCATCCCATCCCATGTCGTCGCCGGTATAGCTGTTGGATGGCGCAGCGCCACCAGTCGCCATTGGCGCACTTGCCGACGCGGCAGGTGCAGCGGCCGAAGTGATCGGAACCTGCGCATCGACAGTCGGTGCCGCAGGCGCATCAGCGGCTGGAATGCCCTGGCTTGGGTTTGACGATGAACCGTTAGAAGATTGGTCATCGGCCATGTCAGGCATCATTTCGGCAACAGGAGCAGCTGCCGACGGGGCCGACGGGCTGGCAGATGCCGACATATCAGCCAGCTCCGGTGCAGGTTCCGGGGTTTTCTCAGGTGTCGACGAAATCGGCGTCGGTGCCGCACCAACGCTGCCGCCTTCGTCAACGGCCGGCATATAGCCGCCCTTCGATGGCGTCATTTCAGTGTCTTCCGTCTGGCTCAGGTAGGCTTGATTGCCATGTCCGCGACGATCTCTCATTGTTCTCTCCTTGCTCTGTCGCCGCCCATTGGGGTTTGGTGCGGGTCTAATCAATCGGGTTTCAGGGTTTGCCTTAGGCCACGCTTTGGGCACGGCCTTTTGGCAACTGACGCTATTTTTATTGCGATGCTTCTTGCGGCTCAGTGATTTGCGTCACACGGATAAAGTTTCTTGTAAAAACTTTCTGGACCATGGCACCCGGACACTGGATACTCGTTGCAAGCGGCCAGGCAGCGCGCCCAACCAGCGCGGGTCCGAATTTGGCAGGGCATTGTAAATGATTGAAAAAATAGAGTTATTCCGCGATCTGGCAGAACCGACCTTGAACGGCCTGCGCCAACAGATGCGCACGCGCAAACTTGCGAAGGCGGAGCTGCTGTTCAATGCCGGCGATTCGTCGGATTCGATGTATCTTGTCGAAAAGGGCCGAATTCGGATTTGGACCGTCTCCGCCGCTGGTGCGGAAGTGACGTTGAATGTCCTTGGCCCGGGCACGGTTTTCGGTGAAATCGGCCTCCTTGACGGCAGCGAGCGCACGGCAGGCGCCTCGGCGCTGGATGGCGTCGAACTGCATTCCATTTCACGCGGCGCCTTCGACAATGCCTTGGATCGCGATCCGCAGTTGGCGCGCAACGTCATCAGTTTTCTTTGCGAACGGTTGCGATGGGTCAGCGCGCGAATGGAGGATTCGGCTCTGCGTAGCGCGCCCGAACGCCTGTCGCGCATGCTACTGCACCTCGTCAACGACTACGGTGTCGAAACCAGCGACGGTATGCAGCTGTCGATCAATCTAACTCAGGGTGAATTGGCCCGCTGGACACACATGTCTCGCGAGAGCCTCAACAAGATTCTCAATCGGTGGTCGGATGAAGGCCTCCTCATCCAAAGCCGGGGCAAGATCACCGTACAGGATCAGGAGCGATTGGAAGAGATTGCCGAATTCGGCGAAGACGAGTAACTTACTAATATAGAACGTTTTATTGAAATCTCCCGCACCCTTTTGGGGTGCGGGAGAAAGCGGCTTACATAGCCATGTCGTCGTAGTTCGGAGCTTCCGTGTCGCCGACGTTCTGCTCAGCAACAACCGTGAAGTTGCCACCGTTGACGTTGCCAGCACCGTTGAACGCAGTCACGTTCTGGGTCTGGATGCCCGTGTTGATGTCGGTCGAACCGTCGAGCAGTGCCGAGGTCGAAGGCATTTCAACATCACCAACGTTCTGCGAAGCAGCAACCGTGAAGTCACCTGCGTTGATGTTGCCTGCGCCGTTGAACGCCGTAACGTTCTGCGTCTGAACACCAAGGTTGTCTTCGTAAGACAGGTCGGCCAGCGGGCCTGCGCCGCCACCCAGCTCAACGTCACCGACGTTCTGCTCAGCAATGGCAGTGAAGTTGCCAAGGTTAGCGTTGCCAGCACCGTTGAATGCCGTGATGTTCTGCTCCTGGATACCGGTGTTGATGTCGGTAGAAGCGTCGAGCAGCGGCGAGATGCCTGGAACTTCAACGTCGCCGACGTTCTGAGCAGCAGCAACTGTGAAGTCGCCTGCGTTAATGTTGCCAGCGCCGTTGAAGGCCGTGACGTTCTGGGTCTGCTCGCCCGTGTTGACTTCGAGGCTTGCATCAACGAGAGACGACCAGGACTGCATCCAGCTTGCGTAAGGGGTAGACATTTTGAATTCTCCTGTCAGGGGTGTGTGGTTTGAGGTTGGTTTCAGTTTCAACTCGGTTTGAAGTGTGACGCTTGGGAGCGCTGTGTGCCCCGGCGATGAACACAACCTACGAGAACCCCCTGCTGGCTGCTGTGAGACACGTCACAGGCGAAAAAAATTTTGCTGCTGAAGGCATACCTCCGCGATCGCACGCCGGCGCTTTTAGGCTCGGGTATGGGCGGTGGGACTACGGGCGGTACGGCGCAAGCGAGGGCCGACGCAATGGCATGAAAAACAGCTAAGAGTTAGTATTAATGTGAGATGCGCGGACGCGGAAAACCAGGCGCTCATCTTCGTTTGGAATGTGCTCTTCTAGTTTCGAAATCAACTCAAAGACATTGGGATTGCTCTTCATTTCGCGATTCACAATGAGCTTCGAGAACGGCCCGACATGAACGGCCAAAGCCTTTGTGATTTCGTCCAAGAAGACGGCTGACGGCAGCGCCGCTGCACGACCGTCAGTCGGTACATTGGGCAGCGGTTGGTCTTGCGGCGGCAGGGTCTTTTCAAGCTGTGATTCCGCAATCGCAGGTGCAATTGTTTCAGCAGGCGATGCCGCCGGTGCACTTGGGTCGGGTGTCGCCGCCTGGGATGTCGGCAGTTTCGCGAGTTTTTCCGCCAGCGTCGGGCGCCGCGACTCGGTTGTATCGTCGCCAGGCTCGAGGGAAGGTAGTGCCTGTGGGATGGTGTCACCCGGCTCAGACACGGCGTCGGACTGCTCCTCGTGTATCACATCAGGCGCCGGCAGCGGCACGGTCGCGTCCAACACGCCGTGCTGCGGTTGTGGTGGAGCCATCACCGTCCCTGCCGCAGACGGTGGCTCGGCGGCAGGCAGTTGGTCCACACCAGCGTCATCAACCGGCTGTGGCGGCACGTCCGGTTCTGCGACCGGCACCTCGGCGCTGGCAGCAACGGGCAGCGGCGATGCCTCCGGGACAGGTTCTGGTGCTTGCGCCACTGCGGGAGCGGAGGGTGCATCGCTCGGCGTGGCCGGCGCCGAATTGACGGGCGGCGGCGCCGCGGTACCGGAAGCCGCACCGCCCGCAGCAACGTGCCCTTCCAGTATCTCGCGAATCGCATTGCGGTCCAGGCGAGTCGTGCGATCCAGGTTGGTCAGGCCGGATTGAGTTTGATCCGCCGGTGAACGGGCTGGCGGCGGCTTGACCGAGTAGGTCGGGATACGACGCGGAATGTTCTTCAAGACTGGGACGCCGCGGTCTTCGAATGTGGCCGAAACCCGCGCCGACACAGCATCCATGACGGTCCCCGAGACGAGAATGCCGCCTGGTTCTGCCAGTGATTCAAGGCGCGCGGCGATATTGAGAGTCTCACCGTAGGGCAGATCATCCTCGATGATCACCTCGCCGAGATGAATACCGATGCGCAGCGGCGTTTCCTTGAGGTGCGGCCGGTTGCCGAGATCGAGTTGTATTTCCAGCGCACACTGGACGG
>JBPCVZ010000488.1:0-8852 GCA_051010015.1 Hyphomicrobiaceae bacterium | reverse complement strand
ACCCAATCAGCTGAAGCGCATCTACTGCGATCCACTCCTGCACGAGTTGATAGATTACCACGCAAGATATCGACCTTATCAAGCGGCCGAATGGGTCTTCGACAATGTGATAAGTTAGAAGAGGCGTGGCCGACCTTGACTGGCCTACATTGCATGACGTCAGGTGGCCATCCGCACCAAAGCCAATGTGGCACCCTGTCTGGATTGCCGCCTGCGCGGCAATGACGGAGCTTGTGGCGGTGAATTGGATCTGTTTGCTACATCGTTGCGATCAGAGAGCCAAGCTGCAAACGCGTGCGTCAAACCGCCGGATCGCTCCACTCACCGCCGTCATGCCCACGCAGGTGGGCATCCAGACATGCCGGCCACACGCCGTGGGTCAGCGGTCCTAAAAACCCTGACCGCTCGTCCCTTGAACCGCAATCCCGGCCGCTTCATCGAACAGATCCTGCCACGTCGGATTCATCTCCTCGATGATGCGCAGCTTCCACTGACGCTTCCATTTTTTGAGCTGTTTCTCGCGTCGAATGGCGTGGTCCATCGTCGGGTGCAGTTCGTAGTAGACCAATCGGTGCACACTGTAGCGCTTCGTGAAACCGTCATAGACGTCGTTCCGGTGGACCATCGTCCGGTTGAACAGTGCGCTGGTCACGCCGATATAGAGAGTGCCATTGCGCCCGCTCGCTAGAATATATACGCAGGGGTTTTTCTCGACTCGCTGCATCGTGTGCGTCCACCCATGACCAAGCCCCCGCGGAGACTTGTCTGGATTGCCGCCTGCGCGGCAATGACGGCACCAGTAGTGTGCGCACAGCAAGGACATCGAAAACAAAGGACGACGCGGCGCACCGCCCAATTCTATGCAAAGACGGCGAGATTAATGCAACGCGGTAGTTACCCAGGGCCGCAACCTCCCGGGCTGGTGCGTCAATACTTGCAGACCATATGCCGGCGGCCCGTCGAGTATCGGCGTGCATGATGGCCATGCCCGATGACCTACGCACGCGCTGCCACAAAGCCACTCACAGCGCCATTGCCGCCATCCCGCTGGTCGATGGACGCCGACCGCGATCGCACCCTAGTCATCCTCGCCATTGCCGCAAAGGAAACCTCCATGCAGATCCGTCCCTTCGAAGTCGCCGATACCGAACCCATCATCGACCTCAGCCTGCGCGCCTGGGCGCCCGTGTTCGCCGCTCTCGAGCCGGCCGTGCCAGACTACGTCTACGAAGCGTTCTACCCGGACGGCTGGCGCCCGCGCCAGGATCACGATATCCGCGCATTGCTCGCCGACGACGCCACCGACGTCTACGTCGCCTGCATCGACGGTGCGATCGCCGGCTTCGTCGGCGTGCGCCTGCACCCTGAAGACCGCATGGGCGAAATCCACATCCTCGCCGTCGACCCGGCACACCAGCGCTGCGGCGTGGCAACCGCCCTCATCGACCACGCCCTCGAAACGATCCGTGCGGCCGGCATGGCGATCGTCATGGTCGAGACCGGCGATGATCCCGGCCACGGCGCCTCGCGCGCCACCTACGAGCATGCCGGCTTCGAGCGCTGGCCCGTCGCGCGCTATTTCCGCAAGCTGTGACGGTGGATCCGCTGCCGCGCCGCGCAGATTGAATACCTTGCCTGCAGTATGCCAACGCTGCCCGTGACGGGTCACGCGCGGCGGAGGGAGGCACCGTTGGCGTTGCCGTTTGCCTCACGAACAGCGTCCATTGCAGCGATCACGGCGTAAAAGCAGTCTTGCCGTAGACAGTAGCTTTGATGATGAGCGAAAGGCTCAACCGGACAGCAGTGTCACAACGCCGGGGATGGCAGACGCGGGTGTGCACTGGATCGGCACCAGCATCATGCAGTGTGACGCGAGAAACTGACCCGGATGCGACCGCCAACGAAGCCGAACGATCATCCTGGTGGATGCGCGCCGTCGCGGAGCGTGCTATGCGCCTGCCAACACGAACCCACAACGCATCGAACGAGGAGCATGGCAAATGGCACGCGCAGAGAAAATCACCGACCGCGCAGGGCAGTTCTTTATTGGTGGCACGTGGGTCGATGCCGACGCGGCCAGGACGCTCGATGTCGTCAATCCGGAAACCGAGCAGGCGATCTGCCAGGTCGCGCTCGGCACCGCCGATGATCTTGACCGGGCCGTAAAGGCCGCGCGCGCTGCGTTTCCAAGTTATAGCGAGACGAGCATCGCTGAGCGCCGCGAACTGCTCGGTGAGATCGTCAATGTCTACAAGAAGCGCTTCAACGAGATGGGCGCGACGATCTCGATGGAGATGGGCGCGCCGATCAGCTTTGCAACACGCTTCCAGGCCGGCGCCGGCATGGGCCACTACAAGACCGCGCAAAGCCTGCTCGAGACGTTCCATTTTCACGAGGACATGGGCCCGACCGCGATCGTGCGCGAGCCGATCGGCGTCATTGGCATGATCACGCCGTGGAACTGGCCCTCGAACCAGATCAGCTGCAAGGTCGCCGGCGCGCTCGCAGCCGGTTGCACGATGGTCCTGAAGCCGTCCGAGGTGGCACCGCTGTCGGCCCTGCTGATCGCGGAAATCCTCGATGAAGCGGGTGTCCCGAAGGGTGTGTTCAACCTCGTCAACGGCGATGGGCCGGGGGTCGGCACGGCGATGGCGTCGCATCCGGAAATCGATGCGATCTCGTTCACCGGCTCGACCGGCGCGGGCATCGACGTCGCGATCAAGGCGGCGCCGACAGTCAAGCGCGTCGGCCAGGAACTGGGCGGCAAGTCGGCCAACATCCTGCTCGAGGATTGCGATTTCGACAAGGAAGTGAAAAGCGGCGTCACGCTGTGCCTGCGCAATTCCGGCCAGTCGTGCAACTCGCCGACGCGCATGCTGGTGCCGCAGGCGAAAATGGCCGAGGTCGCGGCCCGCGCCAAGGAGATCGCCGAGGGCCTGAAGGTCGGCAGCCCGCAGGACACCGAGACCCAGATGGGCCCGGTCGTCTCCGAGCGCCAGTGGGACAAGATCCAGGGCTATATCCGCAGCGGCATCGATGAAGGCGCAACGCTCGTGACCGGCGGCCCGGACCGCCCCGAGGGGCTCGCGACCGGCTACTACGTCAAGCCGACGGTGTTTGCCGACGTGACGCCCGACATGACGATTTCCCAGGAGGAGATTTTCGGCCCCGTGCTGGCGATCATCGGCTACGAAGACGAGGCCGATGCCATCCGCATTGCCAATGACACACCGTTCGGCCTGGCAGCCTATGTGTCGAGCGGCGACCATGCGCGGGCGAAACGCGTCGCGCGCCGGCTCAACGCGGGCATGGTCCATATCAACATGGCGGTCGCCGACCCCAAGGCGCCGTTCGGCGGCACCAAGCAGTCCGGCAACGGCCGCGAATGGGGCGCGGCCGGCATCGAAGAGTATCTCGAGGTCAAGTCGGTAATGGGCTGGAACGCGGCATAGGCCGGCGCAGGTAACGCGCTCACCGGAAAAGAAAAAGCCGCTCACGTCGGGGGAGGACCGTGAGCGGCTGAGGCTGCGTCGGACATTCGGGGGAGGAGGGAGAAGCCTGGGGGGAGAAGGCTCTGCTGTGTCCGACAAGGCCAATATGGCGGATCGGCGCGCGCCAAACTGTTACCTAGGTAACAAGCGCCGAATTTTTTTCCGCTCGGGCGCATTTCACCCGAACCGCCTTGAACCGACGCCTCCCAACCCCACATTCAAACTCGGTACCCGACCTATCGACTGCCGAGGAGCTGAGACATGAACCACGACGACCGCCAGATGATCGCCGACCTGTTCGAGCGCATGCGCAGCGTGCAAAACCTCGACAAGGACGGCGATGCCGAAGCGTTCATTCATCAGTCGATGCGCGAAAATGGCGATTCTCCGTATCTGCTCGTGCAATCGGTGCTGGCCAAGGAAGTGGCGCTGCAGGAAGCCGGCAAGCGCATCGAGGAACTGGAAGCCCGGCTGGCCGGCGGCCAGCCGGCGGGCGCTTCAGGTGGCCGCCAGAGTGCCGGGTTTGGCGGCGCCGCGGCGGCTGTGCCGACCGGCCAGGCGGCGCCATGGGAATCACCATCGAGCGGCGCTGCAGCCGGCGCCGGGGCGTGGGGTTCACCGCCGAGTGGCGGGACTGGCACGGCGAGCGCCGTGCCGTCCGCCGGCGCGGCGCGGTCGTCGAGTGTGCCATCGGCGGGCGGTGCCAACGCCGTGCCGCCACATGGCGCCAATGGCGCGGGCAACCCTGCCGCTCAGGAGGGTCAGGCCGGCCAGGGCCGCCAGGCAGCAAGAGGCGGCGGCGGCGGTTTCATGGCCCAGGCAATGACGACGGCGGCCGGTGTCGCCGGCGGCATGCTGCTCGCCAACAGCATTGGCAGCCTTTTCGGCGGTTCCAGCGGTTCAGCCAGCGCCACGCCATCGACGCCCTCCACCGATACGGCATCGTCGACACCGCAGTCGACGGAGAACGCGACGACCGACACGCAGCAGGCGGCCGATCAGACGGCGAGCGCCGACGACCAGGCGAGCGTCCAGGATGCAGCTGACGACGGTGGCTGGGAGGACGAAGGCGGCTGGGGCGACGACGATTTCGGCATGGGCGATTTCGAGATTTGACGACGCCAGGCTCCGCATGAGCGGGCGGCGTGATGCCGGTCCGCTCACGCTGATCGACGAGGTCGATACTCGAGCCCGCAATACACAACTTCTGAGAGCCGGCTAGAAGTCCTTGTCGGGCGTGCTCATGGCGCATTTGCGCGCGGCTTCGCCCGCAAATGACAAGCAGAGCGCGCCAGCGCTCGGACGACTTGCTTGACTTCACAGCACGCTGCGACGCCGACAGTAATTTTGAGGCATGCTAACGGTCGCGGCATGGTGCATTCGACCGTTAGGTGATGATTTGAACAGTGGCAATATTTGAGGCACAAGATTTCTCAATATCGCCCGGGAAGCTGTCAGCATCAAGCCGCCAAGCAAGCTTTGGTGTATTCGATAGGAAGTTAGAACTCGAGCGCCGTTGGGACCGACATTGAATATTGGTATCGGCTTCCGATAGTCACGGAATGCAGCCCCCCCCCCCCGGTTCGGTTGATGGCTTCGGTCATGGTTGGCACCAACAGTTCTGGCGTTGCAGCGCAGCGACGGTCTCGGGCCTATCCGTCGGGTTGCGACCGGACAGGACGAGCAAATCAGCAGTTCACCGTAGCACGACCAAGGTCGTCCCGATGGACCGGCGGAGCTGATCCCTTGGGCACAACCTGCTCTGACAGCGCTCAGGTCGTCCATGAGATCACTGCTGAAAGTGGGGGCGGAATTGCCTTACAAAACCAATATCGAGCTTGCCGAGGCGGCGTCGGCTTACGTTAAAGTCGCGATGCCGAATGCCAGCGACAACCGACCTGAACACGTCCTCTATCGCCGATTGAACGGCTCTGTTCGCGTATTCGATACCGTGGAGGATTTCCGCTCCTATCGGCGTGCCATCATTCCGCCTGAGTATCAAGACGTCTCGATGGATCCTCGCAAGAACGTGGGGCGTTATATTTGGGAAGGGCAGCAGGCGGAGTTGTTCGAGATCGGAAATTGCGCAGAAATGGCGGCCGCCGCATTTCGCTGGCTGATCGAGGTTGAAAAGATTGAAGGCGTCGGTTTGTTTCAGCTCTTTCGGGGTCAAACGAGCTTGCACGCCTTCATTCTTCTTGGTCTGTGCGAGACGCCACAAGCTGTGATGCCTGTTAACATCGATCTCATGCCCGCCGGTTGGCCGCCGGATTCCGTGTGGTGCGATCCCTGGAACGAGGAATGCTTCCGGATTTCTGATAACTGGTCAGAGCACGTGCAGTCGATCCTGAAGAATATTCCAAGTGCTCAGGAAAAGGTGAAGCAACCTTGGTCTATCTGCTGTGCGGCTTATCACTGAAACGGTCAGTAGCCAACGACGGCGCCTGATAGTTTGACATTTGATCGCGTGCTGCGCGTTGCGGGCGGGCCCATCGCGATGCCCGCCCGCTCATCGAGGCCTCAAAGTTCCGACAGCACTCTATCGAGCAGGGCAATGCCGTCCTCGATCTCGGCCGGTGTGACGTTGAGAGCCGGCATGAAGCGCAGTGTGTCGGCGCGCGGTGCGTTGATCAGCAGGCCGTTTTGCAGGGCCCGCTCGACAACGGCCGGCGCGATCTCGCGGCCAAGGTCGAGCGCGATGAGCAGGCCGCGCCCGCGCGTGCCCCCGAGATCGTGCTTGCCGGCAAGCGCGTTGAGCGCGGTCTCGAGCGTCTCTCCCATGGCGGTGACGTGCGCGAGGAACGCGGGTGCGGCGACGGTGTCGACCACCGCCTTGCCGACGGCGCACATCAGCGGGTTGCCGTTGTAGGTGCCGCCCTGGTCACCGTGGCGAAAGCAGCTGACGGCTTCCGTCGCGAGCAGCGCGCCGAGCGGCACGCCGCCGCCGATGCCCTTGCCGAGCGCCATGATGTCGGGTGCGATGCCGGCATGCTCATAATCGAACAGTTTGCCCGTGCGCCCGATGCCGGTCTGGATCTCGTCGACGATGAGCAGCAGGCCGTGCTGCCGGGTGAGCTGGCGCAGCTCTTTGAGGAAGGCCGGCGTGGCCGGTAACACGCCGGCTTCGCCCTGGATCGGCTCGAGCATGATCGCGATGGTGCGCTCGCCGATCAGGGCTTCGACGGACTCGAGGTCGTTGAGCCGGGCCTTCGGGAAGCCCGGCACCTTGGGCTCGAACAGCGGCGCGAACGCGGCCTTGCCGGATGCCGACATGGTCGCCAGCGTGCGGCCATGGAAGGCGCCGTCGAAGGTGATGATCTCGTCGGCGCCGTCCTTGTGGAACTCACCGTAGCGGCGTGCGAGCTTGATCGCGCCCTCGACGGCCTCGGCGCCGGAGTTGGTGAAGAACACGCGATCGAAGCACGATGAGTGCGCCAGCGTGTTGGCGAGGTCGAGGCTGGGGCCGTTGTAGTATGCCGGGCTCGGCGTGATCAGCGCTTTGGCCTGCTCGGCGAGGGCTTGCGCGATCTCGGGCGGCGCATGGCCGAGCGCATTGACCGCCCAGCCCTGCACGAAATCGAGATAGCGGCGGCCCTGGCTATCCCAGATATAGGCCCCTTTGCCGCGCGTGAAGACGACCGGCGGACGGGGCGTGATGTCCATCAGGGCATTGGTGCTTGGCAGTGTGACGGTCATGTGCGGCTCCTTTCTGGCACAACGAAAAAGGCCACCCGCGGTGCGAGTGGCCTTTGAAGAACGTGCTGACGTTAAGACTTATGGTCGATCAGCATCTCTTTCGGACACGGCGCAGCGCGGCGACGTCGCGGGTGCGACGGCGCATGCGGGCGCGCAGGGATGTCCGGGCGTTGATCATGGAAACGGGGTGTAGGTGCGTTGCGCCGTGGCGTCAAGGGGAAAGTGGTTGGTTGCGGTTTTGGCACGGCGTGCATGTCAGTTGTTCTCGTTGCCCGACAGCGGCTTGGACCGGCGCCGGGGTGACGACAGGGGGTGAGGCTATCAGAGAAAAGCTTCGCGAGAGTAGAGATTTGCTGTCATCATTTGCTTGCTGCCTTCATCCCAGCCTTAAATCCTTCGCGAAACGCAGTTGATCCTATCGGAGTAACAGGAGGTAAGGGACAAAGAGGTACGACAACGAGGTTTCCCTTGACCGATTTATACCCTTCGCGCCAACCGTCTTGATAGGTTTCCATTAGTATTACCCTTTGATGTTCCTAGGATCATTTCCAGGTGCAACGGTGTCTTTGTCCCTAATCTTGCCGTCAACGCCTTTCGTAGTCAGCTCCCCGCCGCCCTGATTGGTCAGCATTTTGCGTGCCCTTTTTTGTGCTCCAGCCTGAGTTCTGTGGAGCGAGGAGGGCTTTGAAGCATCATTACGTCGGTTGGCCCATTTTCCGTCATCGCGCTGATAGACGGTTCGATCTCTGCCTTTGCTCAATGGGTATCTCCATTGCTGTCGACCTAGTTTCAGTGCGGCGTGCCGGAGAGCATCACTAGTTCGTCGAAATGGCACAAACTATCAGTCTGGTTTGCTCAGCGTGCCGAAAATCAATAGGTCGGTCGGTTTAAGTTGAAATATCCGCAAACTGCATGGCGCTTAAATGTCGAAGATTCGCGAAAATTTGCCATGACAGCCGAATTAAAAATTTATTAAGACGGATTCTCTCCCATAGAGATTTTTCATACCCTTTATTACGATCTGAATCGCCCATTGCTTCTAATTTCAGCGAAACAGGTCTTTGGGATCAAGCCAACGACTGTCTGATGTTGCTTTTGGCTGATCGAAGCAATGTAAATGAGGCTGCCGATTGCCATAATTGTACACTTCAACAATGCGGCCCGACGAACGGACGACCACGTCAAAAGTGTCGCGTCCCCGGAAAACACGTCAGTGTTTGTCCGGGGCCTTTCGCGCTTCAAAGTTCGCAATGTTTCGATGACCCGCTGGTGCGAAAGATTCCGGCTCGCGCGGCGGTTGAAGCCATGTGCATTATCGCAACCGCGCGGCCGCCGCTCGGCCGGGAACGCAAGACGTGCGGGTGTCACCTATCGCTAATTCACGCCTTGGCGAAACACCTTGCCGGTATGCCACAGAGCGGTGGGAGCAACCCCCAAAGGGCAAAGGTCAGGACGTGCTTGATTTCGGTTCACGCGCGGATCCAGGTCGTCTGAAAAAGGCCAACGGCACCGCGTGTCGGCCTCTCAGGGCACCGCCCCGCGACCGCTCGCGGCTCTAACGCACGACCAGCACCGACAGCGCGCTGTGCGAGGCGAGGTAGCCGGCACGTGAGGCGAAGATGTGCTCGGCAAAGCCCGGCACGTGCGAGGCCATCACGACAAGGT
>JBPCVZ010000487.1:0-13593 GCA_051010015.1 Hyphomicrobiaceae bacterium | reverse complement strand
ACGAGCACATCATATTCGATGGCCGCAAGGCGGCGACGATCGCCGCCGTCGAACCGCGCCTTCAGGAGCGCACGCTGACCGTCAACGGAGTCTCGAAAACCTACGCCATGACCGGCTTCCGCATCGGCTTCGGCGGCGGTCCTGCCAGTCTGATGGCGGAAATGCTCAAGATGCAGTCGCAAGCGACCTCCGGTCCGTCGTCGGTCGGGCAGGCGGCGGCGCTGGCAGCATTGACCGGCCCGCAGGATGTTCTCGCGTCCCGTGCGCAGGAATTCCAGGAGCGCCGCGATCTCGTCGTCTCGATGCTCAACCAGGCCCGCGGCCTCTCGTGCCGGTCACCGGAGGGCGCGTTCTATGTCTACCCGGAATGCCGCGAAATCATTGGCAAGAAGACACCCGACGGAAAAGTCATAGAGACGGATCGCGACTTCGTCATGCACCTGATGGACCAGCACGGCGTCGCCACGGTGCACGGCGAGGCGTACGGTCATTCCCCGCATTTCCGCCTGTCGATCGCGGCATCGATGGAGGACTTGCGGCGCGGCTGCGAGCGCATCCAGAAGGCAACCGCCGAGTTGACCTAGGTGTGACGGCGACGGCCCAAAAAGGGGCGGCCACATCGTCAATGAAACGCGACAGGTTCTGTTCGATCACTGACGGGTTTTGATGCGGACGGGCCGTGCATGCATGTTGTGATCCATCAATGGCGAATTCGGATGTTCAGCATACTATTTCGCTCCAATTCGCCCGGCAGACGGTCGTTTTTTCCCACTTGCCGCATAATGGCATGAGACTTATCATCCGGGCTTCAGGGCAAAGGGCGAATCAGAAAAAATATATAAAGCCTAGGATCGCAACTTGTGATTGCGGCGGAAACCGTGCATCGTTCGTGCTCAGCTCGACCCGGCTCGTAAGGAGAGAGTTTATTCCATGGCCCGCATAGTGCTTATCGATGACGACCCGTTCGTCCGCGAGGACCTGCACACCGCGCTGACCGGTGCCGGGCATGATGTTGTTGTCCACAGCGGCGGCAATGCGGCGATCAAGGCGATCGTTGCCGATCCGCCGCATCTGATCATCACTGACATCGTGATGGAAGACGGCGAGGGCATGGACCTCATCACCAAGACCGGCGAGCGCTGTCCCGATGTCGGCGTAATCGCCATTTCATCCAATCAGAAATACCTGCAGTATGCGGCTGCGCTCGGCGCGCTGCTTACGATGCACAAGCCGTTCAATCCGCAGGACCTGCTGGAAAAGATCGCACCACTGACCGAGCAGGTGGAGTCCACCTAGGCGGCTTCTTTGGCCAGCTCTCGTTGCGCCACGGCGCTCTCCTCGACGACCCGCGAAATCTCGTCCATCAGGACGGTCATGTCGGCGTCGGATGGCATCACGCCGTTGCGGCACTCGGCCTCGTGTCCGAGGGCGAGCCTGCCGAGGCGTGCCGCGCCGACCGAGCCGGCCATGCCAACGATCGAGTGCAGGCTGTGATGCACCGGGTCGAGTTCGCTGGCAGAGTAGCCCTCTTCGATGTTGGCACGGTGCTTCGCCATTTCGGAACTGAAGATGTCGAGCAGGCGGCAGGCGCGATCGGGGCTGCGCTCGGCGATGAAATCCGCCAATTGCTCCTGATCAAGTCCCATGGGCTCGGCTTCCGGTTCGGTCTCATCGATGCTCTCGCCGGCATCGATGTCCTTCATCGATAGCATGTCCTCGATCGCGGAAATGAGCACCGCGCGACGGATCGGCTTCGACAGATAGCCGTCAAAGCCATTGTTGAGGAAGCGCTCACGATCGCCGACGACGGCGTTCGCCGTCAGGGCGACGATGCGGGCTTTCAGGTCGGCTCCACGTGCCTCGCGGATGCGATGGCAGGCCGTCATGCCGTCGATGTCCGGCATCGAGATATCCATCAAGATGACATCGAAGTCGTGCTTCGTTGCCAGCTCGACGGCCTCGAGGCCACCGGCGGCGCGCTGGACCGAGTGAGGTGTCTCCTCCAGCATGTCCTCGACGATCATCGCGTTGGTTTCGTTGTCTTCGACGAGCAGTATGCGGCCGGGTTCGACCGGCGCGCGCTCGACGACCAATTCCGGGTCGGGCTGCGACTGCTCCGGGTTGGTGTCGATGTCCATTGCGAGTTGCATCTTGAAAGTGGTGCCGACGCCGACCTCGCTTTCGCATCGAATCGAGCCGTTCATGCTCTTGATCGCTTTTTCTACGATCGAGAGCCCGAGGCCGCTCGACTGGGTGCTGCGGCGATATTCCTTGCCGGTGAAGAACGGTCCGTAGATCTTGTCGATATCTTCGGCCGCGATGCCGATGCCGGTATCGCGCACTTCGAACTCCAGATTGACGCGACCGTCTTCTTTGGAAATCAAGCGAACACTGACGCGCACCATACCCGCGTCAGTGAACTTCAAGGCATTGCCAACCAGATTGATCAGCACCTGGCGAATCTTGGCCGGGTCGCCAAAGAGATTGCCCGGCACGTCGTCGTCGACCTTGACTTCAAGCGAGAGGCCTTTGCCGCGCGCGATCGGGGCCAGCGCCAGCTGCACGATCTCGACCAGATTGGTGACACTGAACGGCCTGCTTTCGGGCTGGGCATCGCCGTAGTCGAGCTTTGCCAGGTCAAGCACTTCTGAAACAAGCTCGAGCAGCGCGTCGGCGGAAGCGGTTGCCGTCTTGAGCAGTTCTGGCATCTTCTCGGCGCGCGATGTGCTCATCAGTTCGAGGGCGCCGACAATGCCGTTGAGTGGCGTTCTGATTTCGTGGCTCATCGTCGCCAGAAAGCGCATGTGCTGGTCGCGCGTTGCGATGGCGGCTTCTTCACTGCGTCGCGATTGGCGCAGCCGGCCGAGCAGGTCGAGCACGCGCGTACGCGCTTTGCGCGCTTTCGTTGCGGCCTCCTCCGCGCCCCGTAGGGCCGACTCCGCTCTATGGCGCGCCTCGATGGCTTCGAGGAGAATTGAGCGAACGCGGTTGGCGAGAAATTTGACCGCGAGAAACAATGGCGCCAACAGCACCGCGAAGAACCACAGGTAGGGGTCACCCGAGATCAGCAGGCCGGCGGTCATCGGAAAACCGGCGCTGGCCGTCTGAATGCCGGCCGACCTGGGATTGCCGAAGTTGCGTGAGAAGATGCCGATGATGTAGCCGATGGTCATCGAAAAGCTGACCAGCTGGACGTACGGCTCGGTCGTTATGGCAAAGGCCAGGAAGCACCAGGAGCCAAGCAGGGCGACCGACATCGTTGCGCCGGCGGTGTAGAGCAGGTCCCAGCGTTCTGCCTCCTGCCGCGTCATATCGGGATTGCGGGTGCGGTTGTAATGGTGAATGCCGAAGATGCGGATCGAGGCAACGACGAAGAACGCGATCGTCCAGATCAGAAAGGTCCAATTGCCGGTCTTCCAGAAGCTCGCAGCCATCGCCAGGCCGGTGAACAGTGAGCCGAGAAAGAGACTGCGCACCTCTTTGAACAGGGAGTCGACGAGGGAAATATAGACCTCATCGGATATTTCAAGGTTTTTGACTTTGGACATATCTGGGCAAAACGAAGTTGTTAATCTACGAATGATGGCCCAGCATAATGCTCAGATAGATATGAATTTGACGTCAATCTAATGCGATTGAAATGGTCGTATGTGTAAAGAAAATTGCAGAAACTTACACAAAATATGATCAAAAAATTCAATAAACGATCCACGTGGCGCGCACGTTGCAGGTAGAACAGTTAACAAATGGTTAAGAAATGTGACGAGAAGGCATAATTCCGCTCAACGATGCCGGGCAATTGCGAATCATGTGCAGCAGATGCAACTTTTGGTTGTGTGTCAAAATGATGCCACTGTCTCAGGTTAATGGTAAAAAATACTCTAATTAACCATTTGCTCCAAAATGATACAACCAAATAAAAAATCAAATATATCAGTAATTTGCATAAATAAAATAAAGTTCGAAATGAACTTGATTGTGCTTTCACACTTATTTAAGGTTGATGAAATCGGACAGTGAATACGAGGGGTAAGCGTTGTGCCAAGCACGTCTGTCAGTACAAGTCAGTTTTCAAACAAAATTTCAAATTTATTGGGTGCAGTAGATTATCGAGTCGTCGAGAGTGATGCCGACCGT
This sequence comes from Hyphomicrobiaceae bacterium, assembly GCA_051010015.1. Classification (GTDB taxonomy): domain Bacteria; phylum Pseudomonadota; class Alphaproteobacteria; order Rhizobiales; family Hyphomicrobiaceae; genus CAJQQK01. The sequence continues at coordinate 9,456 of JBPCVZ010000487.1, read as the reverse complement.
GACGAAATTTTCCGCCTTCGCTACGAGGCATATCGGCGGGAAGGTTTTATTAGCTCGAATTTCTCGAAAAAGTTCCTGGATGATTATGATGATGCGGAAAACGGCCGCATTTTTGGGGTTTATATAGATGATGCGCTAGTGAGTTCTATCCGGATTCACGTTGCAAGCGAAAAGGAGCCGAGTTGTCCAAGCTACAAGGCGTTTTCCGACATCATTGAACCGGAATTGCGCGCCGGCAAAGTACTTGTCGACCCAACCCGGTTCGTGACCCGGCAGGACGTATCGCGCCAGCAGATCGGGCTGCCCTACATCACACTGCGCCTTTGCTGGATGGCGGCGCTGCACCATCGTGCGGATCACTTTCTCGTTGCGATCCGGCCGGAGCACCAGGCGTTCTATAAGCGCACCTTCCGGCACCAAGTGGTGGCACCGGCCCGGGCCTACGAGATGCTTAACTGCCCAATTTCATTGATGACGGTCAATTGCGCGGAGGTCGCCGATCGGGTCTACGCCCGCTATCCGTTCTTTCGGTCCAACCAATTTGAGCGGCGCATGCTGTTCGAAGCGCCGACGTTGGCACCGGTCATGCGCCTGCCGGAATCTGTCGTCCCGATCTTTGCCAACAACAACAGCGCCCGTTACGAGGAGGGCGTGAGCGCTTAGCCGCAGGTCCTGCGGGCCTGTCAAACCTTGTCGCCGAGCCCACAAGCAGTTTCTTGCGTTAACGGAATATCTGACAACTGATAAAATCGCCGCCTCTTCATTTGGGGCGGCGGTTTTGTTGTGTTGGTGTGCTGTCATATGGTGATTCCCGGTTGGGCCGTCGCCAGGATTTGACAGCGCGCACGTGCCGATGTGAGCATCGCCGTTCGCGTTCAGGAAAGAGACGGAACCACATGACTAGAGCGATCTGGCTGATTGGCTACGACGTCGCATCCGCGGACGAGGCGCGATACCTGGAGTGGTTTCACCACGTCCATATTCCGGAAAAGCTGGCCCGGCCGGGATACTTGTGGGCGGCGCACTACGAAGCAATCACGCCTGACGGGGCAACGGCCTTGCTCAATGGTGTCGCAGCGACCGAGACTTCGCGCGGGTTCATTGCAGTGTTTGGCGGCGAAGACACGCGGACGTTTCTCAACCCGAGTCCGGCCCAGATCAAACCGAACCAGCCGCCGCTGACGCGCGAGATGATGGGGTTGCGGGTTGGCTCGCGAAGCCTGATCGCGGCCGAAGAATGGCGCATCGAAAGCGCTGATGATCAGCCGAGTTACGCCTTCCTGGAACTCGCCGTCTGTGACACGGGTGCGCATGACGAAGACTTCGGCGCCTGGTGCGTACAGGCATGGGCGCCGCACATGACGGTGTCGCCCGGAGTCGAGGTGGTCGCGAAGTGGCTGTCGACCACGGCGACGGCGAAACATGTCCGTGTCACGAGTTTCAATGCACTGGAGGCTGTGCACGGCGCACGCTCCAAGCCGCTGACGGACGACTGGTCGGAGCGTGTCGGTGCCTATCAGGTCTATGGTGACTGGCAACCGCTGCTTGGCCGGCGCATCTGGCGGGAACCGGTTTCATAGTTGTGCCGCGCCACTTTTGAAGGGCTCGAGGACCAGCGCGGGGAGACCGGCCGGTGCCTACGCCTCACCGCGGGCGGCGTCCTGCTGGATGGCGCTCATCCGGCTGCGGACCGCGGCGTTGAACTCCGCGGCGAGGCGGGACGTGGGTCGATGCGCCGGCGTGATGATTGCCGCGTCATGCGTGACGATCGGCTCGAACGTTTTGAACACGATGGCCGGCTTCCGACGCGTATAGATGCGGTAACTCGCAGCGCTCATCGGATCGACAATCGCGTAGGCAAGCCCCGCCTCGACCAGGTTGAACATCGGTATGAAGTACTGCATTTCAAAGCGTTGATCGAACGCCGCGCCGCGGCTTGCGAAAGCGGCTCTTGTGCGTTGATTGGTCGGGTGTTCGCGCCTCAGGGCCGCAATCGGCCTGCCATCCAGGTCGGCCGGTGAAATGGTGTCGCGCTGGGCAAGTGGATCAACCGCCGGGATGGCGCACAGACAGCGCATGTCGAAGGCTTCCAGCTCGATCAGCGGAGACGTCAGCTCGATGTCCGGCATGATATCGGCGAGGCCGAGGTCGAACTGCTGGACGGAAACCAGTTGGAAGACCTGGAATGAACTGCGGGCCAGCAATGAAACGTTGATATCGGGACGATGCTTGACGAAGCGACGTACGATGTCGGGCAGCAGGAATACGGAAGGGCCCGGCATCGAGACGATCTGGATACTGCCATGCTGCAGGTCCCTCAGGTTTGACAGTGTGCGCTTTGAGTTTTCGACGCGGGTCAGGATTTCTGTCGCCTCCGCCATCAGATAGTGCGCTTCAGGCACGGGATGCAGGCGGCCACCGCGTCGCTCGAACAGTTTGAGGCCGAGTTCCTCTTCAAGCGCCGACAGAGCCGCGCTGATCGCCGGTTGCGTTCGATTGAGGTTGCGCGATGCTGCCGAGGCGGATCCCGTCAGCATGATCTCCTTGAACGCGGCGAGTTGCGAGAGGTTCATGGGGCACGTCTCCAATGATCCGCTAGACCATAAATGAAATTGATAGATATAAAACAAATCACAAATTGCGCGTATAGCTCAATGCGTTATGCTCTGACGCGCTTTGTTATCGCCAAAGATGCGTTGCGCGTGTCGATTGCGGCGGGGCGACAGATACCCTTGTTAAGGAGTGACTCTATGAAACTATTCGGAAAACTCGGGCTCGCGGCCCTTGCCGGGCTGCTGGTCGCAGGCGGCGTCAGCCAGGCGCAGCAGATGAAATTCTGGCGCATCGGCACCGGCGGTGCAGGGGGCACGTATTTCCCGATCGGCGGTTTGATCGCAAACGCCATCTCGAATCCGCCGGGTTCACGGCCTTGCGATAAGGGCGGCGCTTGCGGCGTGCCGAACCTGGTTGCCATTGCGGTATCGACCAACGCCTCCGTGGCCAACGTCAATGCCATCGAGGCCGGGCAGCTCGATGCCGGTCTGGCCGGTGCGCAAAGCGTCGTCCAGGGCTACAAGGGCGAGGGCAAATTCACCGGCAACCCGAAGAAGAAGATCCGTGCGATTGCCAATCTCTATCCCGAAGACATGCACCTGGTGCTGCCCAAGGGAACCAAGCTCGGTTCGCTGAAAGACCTCAACGGCAAGCGCGTCGGTGTGGCAGCCGCCGGGTCCGGTACGCAGGTCTCGGTGCGCATGATCCTCAAACACTATGGCATCAAGGCGAAAGAAGCCGAACTCGGGCTTTCGCAAAGCACGCAGCGTCTCGCCGACGGTCAGCTGGATGCGTTCTTCTATGCCGGTGGTACGCCGTTTGCCGCGCTGATCCAGCTGGGTTCGACAAAGGGCTTCGAGCTCTACAAGTTCTCCGCCGACGAACGCAAAGCGATCAACAAGATCATTCCTTACTATGTCGAGTCGATGATTCCTGCCGGCACCTATGAGAACATCAAGTATGATGTGACGACGGTCGCCGTGAACGGTCAGCTGATCACGTCCGCCGACCAGCCGGCAGAGCTTGTCTACAGCATCACCAAGGCGCTGTGGAACAAGAACACCCGCAAGTTGCTCGACAAGGGCCATTCGAAGGGCAAGGTGATCACGCTCGAGACGGCGCTCAAGGGCATCCTGATCCCGCTGCATCCGGGCGCCGAAAAATTCTACAAAGAAAAAGGCATGATCAAGTAAGTCCTGATCTGTCTCACGAGTTGGAAGGCGGGACAGGTCCCCGCCTTCTTTTTTGACCCGGGCATGCACCACACAAAGAATGCGGAGCCGAGATGGCTGAGTTCGACGTCAAGGCCGCCGAAGAGCTGGAAAAGAAGTACGACTCGGCTTTGCAGACACGACCGATTTCGCCCTGGCTGGTTCAGTTCGTGTTCTTTTTCTCAGTGTTCTTCGCGGGCTACCACTACATCACGGCAGGTATCGGCGTACCGGTCGACTACTGGCATATGGGCTTCCATATGTCGGGCGTCATCCTCTTGGTGTTTATCGGTTATCCGGCGTTCAAGAGCGCCGGTGCGATGGAACTGCAGCCGCGATCGTGGTGGCGCATCGGCAATGTGCCGCTATGGGACTGGGCATTGATCATCGCCGGCATCGCCGGTGCGCTCTATATCGGCGTCACCTGGTATGCGATCAGCTTCGAGTTTCTCGGCTACAAGTTTCAGCTGCGCGAACAGGTCATGCGTCAGGGCAACCCCGCGCAGATTGATATCGTCTTTGGCACCATCCTGATCATCGTGTTGCTCGAAGCGGTGCGGCGCACGCTTGGTATTGTCGTGCCGATCATTATTCTTTGCTTCACCGCATTCGCCGTCTTTGGCAAATACATGCCGCTGCAGATCCTGCAGCATCCCGGCATCAGCTGGTCGCAATACATCAACAACATGTACTTCCCCGCGGAAGGCATCTTCGGCATCACGCTGTGGATCGTGTCGACCGTCGTGTTCCACTTCGTGCTGTTCGGCGTGATCGCGCAACGCATGGGTCTCGGCCAGTTCTTCGTCGACATCGCAGCCGTCCTGGCCGGGCGCTACACTGGTGGCCTGGCCAAGGTCAGCGTCGTCTCGTCGGCCTTTTTCGGTACGATCTCCGGCTCGTCGATCGCCAACACGGTGTCAACCGGCTCGCTGACGATCCCGAACATGAAACGGATGGGTTATCCAGGCCATTTCGCGGGCGGTGTCGAGGCCGCGTCGAGTGCCGGCGGGCAGATCACGCCGCCGATCATGGGCGCGGCCGCGTTCGTGATGGCCGAGTTCCTGGAAGTGCCCTATACGACCGTGGTGCTGGCCGCGATCATCCCGGCCGCAATGCACTATCTCGGTGTGATTTCCATCGTGCATTTCGAGGCCAAGCGTCTCGGGCTCAAAGGCATGCCGGAAGAGGAGATTCCGCGCCTGCTCCGTGTCTTGAAGCGCGGCTGGCCGACAGCGGTGCCGCTGGTGGTCCTGATCTACGTGTTGTTCAGCGGTTATTCACCGCATATGGCGGCGTTCTGGGGGATCAGTACGGCGCTGGCGATCGGTTTTCTCAATCCAATGCACCGCATCACGTTGCGCGATGTCTTCGATGCCAGCGTGATGGGGGTGAAGTACGCATTGGCGGTCGGTGCCGTTTGTGCCGCGATCGGCATCGTCGTCGGTGTCGTCAATTCGACCGGCCTTGGATTCCGACTCGGCTTCATGGTGACCAATAGCGCACAGACGCTGGCGGAAAACCTGCACCCCTTGATATCCTGGTTTCCGCTGGCAAGTTTCTCAGTCCCGGACCTGACGTTGTTTGTGTCGCTGATGCTGATCGCGGTGACCTGCATCCTGATGGGTGCCGGATTGCCGACGACGGCGCTTTACATCATGCTCGCAACCGTCGCGCAGCCGGCGCTCGGCACGCTTGGCGTGCCGCCGCTGGCGTCGCATCTGTTCGTTCTCTACTACGGCGTGATTTCGGAAATCACGCCACCAGTTTGCGCCTCGGCGTACGCCGCGGCCGGCATCGCCGGTGCCAATCCATTCCGGACCGGCATATCGGCGTTCTCGCTCGGAATCGCCAAGCTCATGGTGCCGATGGTCTTCGTCTATTCACCAGCGATGTTGATCGTCATCGAAGGCCATTTCACCTGGTATGCATTCCTGACGACGACGTTGAGTTGTGCAGCCGGCGTCTTCATGGTGGCGACATCGGTCGCGGGATACTTCCTGACGGCGATGCCGACGGCGGTGCGGATCGGCATGGCGCTTGCCGGGATCCTGTTGGTGGCGCCGGGCATGAAGAGCGACCTCTATGCGGTGATCGTCCTGATCCCGGTACTGGCGCACCAGATATACTATCGGGATCGACGAACGCCGGTAGCGGCGAGCACGTCATAAAGCGGCGGGAGAGGCGGCAAGGCGATGAGCAAGGATGTAACGATCATTGGTGCGGGAGCGGTCGGCATTACTTCGGCGCTATCCATCTTGGAGGCCGGCCAGACCGTCGAGCTGATCGACCGCGATGAGCCGGCATCGGGTGCCAGCCATGGCAATGCAGGCGTCATATCGCCGTGGACATGCGTGCCACAGTCGATGCCTGGGCTCTGGAAGTCCGTGCCGAAATGGTTGATGGACCCGGAAGGCCCGCTCTCCGTTCGATGGAGTTATCTACCCAAGTTCCTGCCATGGGCGATCCGCTTTATTCGCGCCGGCCAGGCCGACAGGCTGCCTGCCATTGCCGATGCGATGATGGCGCTCAATCGGCCGAACCTCGATCTCTACAGGCACCATCTGAGGGGCACCGACCACGAAGATCTCGTACGAGACTCGGTCTATGTGCATATCTACCGTGACCCAGATGCGGTCGATCTCAATCAACTCGGCTGGCGCATGCGTTCGGATCGGGGGGTACCGCTTGAAGTTGTTCGGGACGGTGAATTGCGCGAGGTTGAGCCGGCGTTATCCCAGGAGTATCGCGCGGCCGTCCTGATCAAGGACCAGGCGCGGGCGATGGACCCCGGTGGAATCGGCAAGGCGCTGGCCGCGAAGGCGGAGAAGATGGGCGCCGTTTTTCACCGCAAGGCCGTGCAGTCGCTGACGCCGATCGAGGGCGGTGGCTGGCGGATTGTCACGGATCAGGGCGATATGACGGCGGCGACCGTGGTCATCGCAGCCGGTGCCTGGTCTGTCCAACTGCTCAAACCGCTCGGCATTCATGTGCCGCTCGAAGCCGAGCGCGGCTACCATGTGATATTGCGCGATCCAGGCGTGACGATAAACAACTCGATCATGGATACGCATGCCAAGTTCGTGGCAAGTTCAATGGCGGCCGGTGTACGCTGCGCCGGTACGGCTGAATTCGCCGGGCTTGACGCGCCGCCCAACTATCGCCGCGCCAAGGCGCTGACGCGCAACGCAAAGCGGCTGTTTCCGGATATCAATACCGAGGACACGATCGAGTGGATGGGCAACCGCCCGTCATTCCCCGACAGCCTGCCGTGTATCGGCCCGGTGCCCGGCTACCAGGATTTGTTTGCCGCGTTTGGGCACAGCCACTACGGATTCGGCATGGCGCCAGCGACGGGGCGACTGGTTGCCAACATCGTGCGCGGTGTCGAGCCGAACACGGATATGACGCCCTATCGCATGGAGCGGTTTGGCTGAACGCAACCGGGTTTGGATGGACAGTTTATCGTGGCAGAATTTGTAATCATTGGCGGTGGCGTTTACGGCGCCGGTGTTGCCTATTGGTTGAGCCAGAAGGGGGCGGATGTCCACCTTCTCGAGGCGCAGAAAATTGGCAATGGTGCCTCCGCCGGGCCGGGCCGTCGTGGCACGCGTGCCAATGGACGGGATTTGCGCGAGTTGCCGCTGGTGCGGCTCGCGCATGAGGCGTGGCCAACCCTGCACGAGCGTCTTGGCGTGCCATCGTTCTTCGAGCGTACCGGCCATCTGTTGCTGGTCGAGCGCGAACAGGACCTGGCGGTCGCAAGAGCACGTGCCCTGCTGCAGAACCAGTATGGCACCGAAACACATGTGCTGGATGCGGAGCAGGTCCGCGAGATGGAACCCGGGTTGTCGGATCGCATCATCGGAGCGTTGCACTGCCCGCTTGATGGCGCGAGCGATCATACGGCCGTTACGAACGCCTTTGCCGATGCAGCGCGTCGGGCCGGGGTTGAGGTGTCGCAAGACACTGTCGCAGCGCGCCTCGAGGTAAGTGGTGGCAAGGCCGAGGCGGTCATCACGACGGATGGCGAGCGCATCGCGGTTGGGCGCAAACTTTTCATCCTGGCAAACGCCGGTGTCGATGCCCTGGTTCGAGATCGGATCCAATTGCCTGTCTGGAGCCGGACGTTCCAAGTATTACTAACGACACCATCGTCGGCGCTACGTCTGAAGCATCTGATCGGCCACGCCAGCCGCACGCTTGCACTCAAGGCGGAAGCGGGCGACCGCATCATGATTTCGGGTGGCCTTCCAGGTGTGTGGGATGAGGGCAGTGAGCGCGGCACGGCGCTCGATGCATCGATCAAGGCGAATTTCTCGGATGCCGTTGCGGTTTATCCCGGGCTTGCCGACGTAGGGGTCGAGATGGCCGATGCCGATCACCTGGAGTCATCGGCGATCGACAATATACCGGTCATCGACATGGTGCCGGGTATCGACAATGCCATCTACGCCGTCGGCTGGTGCGGACACGGCTGGGCGATCGCGCCGCCCGTCACGGAAATGCTCGCCGAATGGGGCGAGACGGGCCGCAAGTCACCGTTGCTTGTGCCTTTCGAACATGCGCGCTTCATGGCCGGTTAGTGAAACCGGGGCCGCTTGTTGGAAAAGGGACGATCCGGCCGGCTTCGGCCGGCCCCTTCTTGCGCAGAAACATGCTGAAGGACGTCCAGAGCATGTCGCCGCGCTTGAGAACGATGTGCGGACTGCGTGAAACATGATCGGAGTTCGAGATGTCGACGGGATAGGCGACTTGCGATGCGGAGATCGACAAGTCGGGGTCTCCGCCGACCAAGTCCAGTTGAGGGTGGCGAAGAAACATTTCTTCGATTTCCTCCAGGCGAAAATACTCCGCGTCGTGGTGGTCCGTCAGGATGATTTCGGTGATGATACAGGCAATGCCGCCAGGGCGAAGCACGCGCACCATCTCATCAAGCGATTTGGCCTGCACGGCGCGCGAGCCGAAATGCTCGATCGATGACAGGCAAAAAACAAAATCGAACATCTCATCCGGGAAGGCGAGGTCGTCACCGGCCATTCGTAATACTTCGAGATGGTTCTCACGGAATGCGAACGGCGCGAAGGCGCATGGATCGGCGAGCATCGCCGGTGTGCCTTCATGCAGTTCGTTGTCGTATAGGTCCGTTGCCACCATGCGACGGATGGTGTTGGAAAAATAAAAGAGTGGCGCTTCGGAGCCGGCGCCCACGGCCAAACCGGCCGCGTCTCCATTGACAACTCCGAGGCTCATGAGCCCTTCGACGCAGATGGCGTACTCCCAGGATTTTCGATGAATGCCAACCGGCTGGCACAAGTCACCCATGACATCCGTGAGCGTCGTGCACGGTGACCAATCCGAAGGGTCGGGCAAGCGATTGAGAGAATTGCGCTCGCGTTCGCGCATTTCGTTGTCCGGTAAAACGGTGAAGACGCTCAGAATGCCGGGGTTCGGTCGTTGCTGTTCAGGTTCTGAGCGGATTACTGCTCGCAAGAAATTCATTGCTGGCCCTTCAACGTACCTTTGGGCACGCCGTGGCCGATGGGATCCACCCGACTGCGCCTGCGTGCCTCAATTTTCACCGAAATGTCAGACGAACCCAACGCCGGCAAACAGACGCACGTCAGTGCACAAAACTGCACGAGCAACGGAAGTCGCTTAGGACGGGTATAGCGGAGATCGGCCGGACTCAAAG
>JBPCVZ010000486.1:0-2601 GCA_051010015.1 Hyphomicrobiaceae bacterium | reverse complement strand
GGTATGGTGTCTTGTCGATCTCGAAAAGCACGGTGCCGGTTGTGATTGGTTGGTTCGGCGTGACTGGGACGGAAGCGACAACGCCACCCACAACCGGCGCGAGTTGGACCACGCGCGCGACTACCGTCACACGTCCCGACGGGGTCCTGGTGTTGAGTAATCCGATAACCACTAATATGATAACCAGCCCGACCAGCCCAACCGCAGCTTGAGTCGCCCGGCTCCATGGCAACACCCTGAACTTAAAGAAGATGAGCCAGATCAGAACGGCATACAGACCAAGAACGATCAGCAATTGGAACCTCCACTTCTCACTCAGAAATTAACGTCGTGGTTTGCACTGAAAACCAGGTTTGCCTCGCTGTCGACAAAGTCTGCATTGAACCTCAGTATGATTGTAAATCGGTCAGCTTCAAAGTCATAGCCAATGCCTGCCGGAGTTGATCTCCTCCCGTGTAGAGACCAGACATAAACCCGGTTCTTTCACAAGCATCGAGCGCGGCTTATGCCATTCCTATTTTTTTTCGGGGTATTTGTACTCCTTCCCCAGCTTCTCGCTGGCTTCTTTGTATACGCCGCGCAGCGCCTCATCGACGCCGTCCCAGCGACCGTCAGCTATGAAGTCGGTGTTGGTCATATCCTTGACCGGAATGCCCGACTTGTCGCTGTAGTTCTTCTGGTCGTCCTTGCCCGGAAGCGCGGCCTTGCCCGCCAGCGGCGGCGCCCAGGTGGCCTCTTCGACGACGGCCATGCGCACACGGATGTCATCCTTCGTGACGTTCCATACCATGAAGTCCTCAGCCAGGCTCAGAGGACCGTCATAGGTCGTCCGGATCCGGTCGTTCACCTGAGGGGTCGTGTCGAAATCCTTGAAGAAGTGAAAGGCCACCGCCATCCGCGGCTTGATCTCCGACATCACCTTCCCGAAGGCTTCCGGGGCCGTGTGGATCTGGGTGCCGACGAACAGCGCCTGCTCAGGGGTAAAGCGCATTTTCGTGACCAGGTCAGGCGCAGCGACGAAGCACTCGTGGAGCGCGAGGTCCGCATCCTTCGCGTATTCGAGATACCACTTGTTGGGGAAGGTGTCCCCGCCGTAAACAAACTTCAGCCCGTTCCACTCAAGGCTGAAGCTGACCGGCCCGTCGATCGCGTGAATGGCTGGCCAAGACCGGATCGTCACGCCGTTCTCTTCGTAGATCACTTTGTTTTCAGCGCGATAGTCGAACTCTTTGACCTCGATCTGGAATCCACGGGCATCGACGAAGCCGACCCGCCCGGCAAGGTCCCATTTGTACATCTGCTCCATCCCGGCGATGGCATGCGCCGTACCCAGTTCCTCGACTGAACCGGACGGTCCCCAGATGCGCAGCGGCACCTGCCGCCCCAAGATCGCGCCGCCAATGTAAAGCTCGCCCAGCGACCCGATGTGATCGCCGTGCAGGTGTCCAATAAACACTTTGTCGAGGTAGCTGTACGGAATTTGCAAGGACGAGATGCGCTCGCCCGAGCCCGAGCCGATGTCGAACAGGAACTTGTCGCCGTTTCCAAGCTCGACCAGGAAACACGAGGCGGCCTGTGATGCACGTGTCGTCGGCATGCCCGTGCCGCAGGCGATCACGCGCATTTCATCGGGAGCAAGATCCTCGCTGTTCGGGTAGTAGACGTCGCGGGGACTCGCCTTCACCGGCGAAGGTTTGGGTGCAGCCTTTTCTGATTGGGCATGTGCTGCACGCACACCAAACGTACCATGCATCTCGCTAACGGCCGAGATAATCCCATCCTGGTGGGCAACCATCCACCCACCGGCGATGATCCCTGCAACGAACAGTGCTGCGCAGGAATGCCGCATCTTGAACCAATTACGATTGCCCATGACCTTGGTATCCTCCCTAAAAACTGACGACTGAGGTCGCCTATTACTGTACGGTACCGTCTATAAATCAAAATCATCTTGCACTCAAGCGTCGACCTGCCGTAGAGGGGGAGCACAATGATTAGGAGCACAAGGGTAAAACGCGTCACCAAGGGGCAGTGGCTGGCCGTCGCTTTGGAAGAGCTGGAAAGAGGCGGCGTCGGAGCCGTTCGCATCGAACGGCTGGCGAAGATACTTTCGGTCTCCAAGAGCGGCTTCTACTTCCATTTCAAGGACCGTAAAGATCTGCACGTTCATCTCCTCGACCATTGGTTTCACGAATACACCGAAGTCGTGACGTCCAACCCGCTGCTATACAAGGGCGATCCGGCGGCGCGGCTCGCAGCGGTGGCGAAACTGATCCAGGACTATGACCTTGGAAAATACGATCTGGCGATCCGTGCTTGGGCCAAACATGATGAAGCTGCGCGCCAGGCTGTACAGCGCGTTACCAAGGCCCGAATGGATTTTTTGCGCGAAATATTCCGCGAAATCGGCTTCGAAGCGGACGAGCTTGAAATGCGAACAACGCTGTTCGTCGGCTACCACACCTGGGAAAACGCGACGTTCGGCGACATGTCGGAGCGCAAATGCACTCGCCTACGAAACCGCCGGCTGGCGCTCCTAACCAAGCCCTAGATCAAAGACAACCCACGGTCTAGCCGACCCTTGGTTGGTCTTCGAAGCGG
>JBPCVZ010000485.1:0-2815 GCA_051010015.1 Hyphomicrobiaceae bacterium | reverse complement strand
CCGCGACCGCCAAGCCGATGCTCGAGGAACCGCTCTCCGACACCTTCCGCCACCGCCAGACGATGGCCAACGCGGTGCGCTTCACGACGCCGAAACTGGCCGAGATCGAAGGCCAGATCGCGTCTGCTGCCGAACGCGCGACGGCGCTCGAAAACGAGCTCTTCGCCAAACTCGGCCAGGCGATCGGCGCCGAGGAGACCGCGCTCTCGGAACTCGCCGCCGCGCTCGCCGACCTCGACTGCCTCGCAGCGCTCGCTGAACTCGCCGATGTCGAAAACTATACCCGCCCGATCGTCGACGACACGGCGACCTTCGTCATCCGCGACGGCCGCCATCCGGTCGTCGAGCAGGCGCTGGCGCGTGATCTCGCCGGCCCCTTCATCCGCAACGACTGCGTCCTCGCGCTGCCGCCGCCGGACCTGCGCGACGCCTACTCCCAGGATCGCGACGAAGACGATGACGGTGCCAACTACCCACCCGGCTTCGAGCAGGACGACACCGGCCGCATCTGGCTGGTTACCGGGCCCAACATGGCCGGCAAGTCGACCTTCCTGCGCCAGAACGCGCTGATCACGCTGATGGCGCAGATGGGTGCGTTCGTGCCGGCGGGACATGCCCACATCGGTATCGTCGACCGCCTGTTTTCGCGCGTCGGCGCCTCCGATGACATCGCCAGCGGCCGCTCGACGTTCATGGTCGAGATGGTCGAGACCGCCGGCATCCTCAACGCCGCCACCGAGCGTTCGTTCGTCATCCTCGACGAGATCGGTCGCGGCACCTCGACCTTCGACGGCCTATCGATCGCCTGGGCGACCGTCGAGCACCTCCACGACGTCAACTGCTGCCGGGCGCTGTTCGCCACCCACTACCACGAGCTGACGACCCTGTCCGACCGGCTCGGCGAGGTCGCCAACGTCACCGTCGACGTCAAGGAGTGGAAGGACGAGATCGTCTTCCTGCACAAGGTGCGCTCCGGTGCCGCCGACCGCTCCTATGGCATTCACGTCGCCCGCCTCGCCGGCCTGCCCGACGCGGTCACCCGCCGCGCGCGCGAAATCCTCGCGATCCTCGAGGAGGGCAAGCAGGCCAGTTCGAGCACCAGCGCGCTCGAGGATTTGCCGCTGTTCGCCGCTTCGCTGGCCAACGCCGACGATCCTGCCCAGTCGACGAGGAGCCCGCTCGACCAGGCCCTCGACGACATCAACCCCGACGATCTCACGCCGCGTGCTGCCCTCGATCTCATCTACCAGCTCAAACGGATCCGCCTGGAAGACGGGGGATAACGTGCCGTCGTTGGCGGTTTGCACAAGGCACATCGGTATCATTCAGACGGGGTACAGATCGCCTGCGCGGCGTTGTATGCTGTCTGAGCGCCAAACCATAACCAGCACTCGCGGAAACCATGCATGTCACGCCCTGACCTACCAGAATCGCCGTTCTTCGACACGGTCGCTTTGCGCAACGAGTTCACGGCGATCTTCAAGGCCGGCAACGGCGCCGAAGATTGCCGGCCGAAAATCCTGTCACGGCTCAAGGAGTTGCTCGCCGACGCTCACGCGGGCGCCCGGGCGCGCATCGCCGTGACGGCGAGCGGGCGTGATTGCGCCGGCGCGCTGTCCGCGTTCCACGACGAGTTGATCCGCCTGATCTACGACTACACCGTTGCCCACGTCTATCACGTGACAAACAGTGGCAGCGCCGACGAAAAGATCGCAATCGTCGCCACCGGTGGTTATGGTCGCGGCTTGCTCGCCCCCTATTCCGACATCGACCTGTTGTTCATCCTGCCCTACCGGCAGACTCCGTGGTGCGAGAGCGTTGCCGAATACATGCTCTATCTGCTCTGGGACCTCGGCCTCAAGGTCGGCCATGCAACGCGCACGGTGGCGCAATGCGTCAGCCTCGCCAAGTCGGATATGACGATCCGCACGTCACTGCTCGACGCCCGCTATCTTCTCGGCGACGAGATGCTCTACGCCGAGTTCGAGAGCCGTTTCGCCGCCGATGTCGTCAAGGGCAGTGAGCGCGAGTTCATCGCTGCCAAGATGACCGAACGCGAAAGCCGCCACAAGCAGACTGGCGAGAGCCGCTATCGCGTCGAGCCGAACGTCAAGGACGGCAAGGGCGGCCTGCGCGATCTCCACACGCTGCATTGGCTGTCGAAATATGCCTATGGCGCCGGGCCGGGCGATGCCGACATGCCGCCCGACGTCTTCGAGCCCGAGGAGATCGCGACGTTCAACCGCTCCGCCGAGTTCTTGTGGACGGTGCGCTGCCTGATGCATTTTGAGCGCGGCCGCGCCGACGAGCGCCTCGGCTTCGAGTTGCAACCTGTGATCGCCGAGCAGCTGCACTACCGCGAGGATGACAGGCTGCTGCCCGTCGAGCGCTTCATGCGCCACTACTTCCTCGTCGCCAAGGACGTCGGCGAGTTAACCGCGATCCTGTGCTCGTCGCTCGAAATGCAGCAGCTCACGGCCGCGCCACGCGTTCAGGAATATCTCAACCCGCTCAATTGGACGACGCGCCGCCGGGTGCGGCGCATGACGGATTTTCGCATCGACAACGACCGCCTCAACGTCGCCGATCCGGAGCTCTTCAAGCGTGATCCGGTCAACCTGCTGCGCATCTTCGCGCAGGCCGCGGAGACCGCGACGTTCCTGCATCCAACCGCCCTGCGCCTGATCCGCGACAGCCTCCGCCTGATCGACGACAAGCTGCGCAACGACGCCGAAGCCAACCGCATTTTCCTCAGCCTGCTCGTCGACAACAAGAAGCCCGAGCACACGCTGCGCCGCATGAACGAGATCGGCGT
>JBPCVZ010000484.1:0-6304 GCA_051010015.1 Hyphomicrobiaceae bacterium | reverse complement strand
CTCTATGCCCTCGCGGCGGCCTGGGCGACGATCGTGTTTGCGTGGAACAAGAACCAGCTTGCCGGCGCGTTCAGTGCAACGGTGCCGGTGGCGCTGCTGCTCTATTTCGCGCTGTTTGGATTTCCGGAGAAAATGAGCGGACCGGACAGTGTCATCCTCACCGCGGTAGTGATCGCATGGGCGGCATACAATTGGCGGATCGTGAAGATCGCCGGTGCCTATCCCGACATGATCGACCGGCCGGACGGCCCGGTGGCGAAGCCGCGGCGGCGGCATCCGGAGTTTTTGGAGCGTGATGACGATAAGTCCTGAAATTGCGCGGCGGTCGCCTGCCTTCGGGCTGTTCTCATAGGACCCGGGCGGGCCTGAACGATGACGCGCGCGAGAGGAGGCGGCGATGACGGAACCAGCAGACCGAGCGAGTCTGGAGGAGCGCATCGTTGCCTGGACGCAGCGCACCTATCCGTGGCATCGCGCGCTGTTCGTCGGATTGAACGTTATTCTGACCGCGCTCAATCTTTATACGGGTAAGCCCTGGTGGGCGTTATGGCCGCTGGTGATAACCGGTGGATTGTTCACGCTGCATTACCTGGTCTACAAAACAACCTTGATCGACGAGGCATGGGTCGATGAGCGTGCCGGGGATCTCTATGACCGCAGCTATGACCAGGGGCATATCGACTCGATCGCGGGGCGCCATAACATGGAAACGGCGATGCAGAGAACCGAGCGCGAACTGCGTGAACGGGTTGCGAAACGCGAAGCGGCCAAGGCAGAGCGGGACAAGCAACGCAACAAGGCATCATAAGGCGTGCCTGGTTACGCATGCGGCGACATCCGCAAGCGGTTTCTGTCGCATAGCAGCGACGCTCTAACCCGGTGATACCCGCAGGGATTATCATGACAGGGTTTGAGCCGTCGGCCCGCTTGGCACATATTGACGCTCGGATTGTTACCACCTCTCGTATCAGGGAAAGAGGACCACCATGAGCGATACGCAACAGGACCCGATCGTCATCGTTTCGGGCGCACGGACACCGATGGGCAGTTTTCAGGGTGTGCTTGGCTCTGTCACGGCGCCGGAGCTCGGCGCCGCAGCGATCAAGACGGCGCTTGAGAAGGCCGCGGTCAAAGGCGAGGAAGTCGATGATGTCCTGATGGGCTGTGTGCTTCCCGCCGGGCAAGGCCAGGCGCCAGCGCGTCAGGCGGCGTTTGGTGCCGGCATGCCCGCGTCGGTACCGTGCACGACGGTCAACAAGATGTGCGGTTCCGGCATGAAGACCGTGATGATGGCCTATGACAGCCTGCATGCCCGGCCCGAAGACGTGATCGTGGCAGGCGGCCTGGAGAGCATGACCAATACGCCGCATATCCTGCCCAAGATGCGATCGGGGCAGCGCCTCGGACACGCCCAGGTTCTCGACCACATGTTTATCGATGGCCTCGAGGACGCCTACGACAAAGGCCGCCTGATGGGTACTTATGCGGAAGACACCGCGCAGCACTATCAATTCACGCGCGAGTCGCAGGACGATTATGCGATCGAGAGCCTGAAGCGCGCCAAGACGGCAAACGAAGACGGATCGTTTGCCGCCGAGATGACAGGGGTGACCGTGAAGAGCCGCAAGGGCGAAAGCGTTGTCAATCAGGACGAACAACCGTTCACCGCGCAGCCCGACAAGATCCCGTCGCTGCGGCCGGCGTTCGCAAAGGAAGGCACGGTGACGGCCGCCAACTCCAGTTCGATCTCGGATGGTGCCGCGGCCGTCGTCATGATGCGGGCCAGCGAGGCGGAGCGGCGCGGCCTGACGCCGATGGCCAAAATCATCGGTACGGCGAGCCATGCGCGCGAGCCGAAATGGTTCACGACGGCGCCGGTCGGCGCGATGCAGAGCCTGCTTGAAAAGGTCGGCTGGTCGAGCGGCGAGGTGGGGCTCTACGAGATCAACGAGGCGTTTGCCGTTGTTACGATGGCGGCGATGCGTGAACTCGATCTGCCCCATGACAAGGTCAACGTGCACGGCGGGGCGTGCGCACTGGGCCACCCGGTCGGTGCCTCCGGGACGCGGATCATCCTGACGCTGCTTAACGCGATGGAGAAATACGACCAGAAAAAGGGCGTTGCGTCTCTGTGCATTGGTGGCGGTGAAGCGACGGCGGTAGCGCTCGAACGGTTCTAAATGCGATGGCGAACGCTCCGGGGCTGGCGCGGCCCGGAGCCCGGTGGTCGCAGTTTGAGGCACGCTCGACAAATGGGGTAAGGCGCGGTTTCGGCAGCGGGTCGCGCCGCTGCCGTCTGCATAACCCGGACGGATGGTAGCGTGTTCTTTGTTCTCTCGAAGATCATTTTTGCGCTGATTGCCCCGTCCAATATTTGTGTGCTGCTCATTTTGGCGGGCGTCCTGCTCGGTCTGCGTCAGCGATTTCAGCGGCTCGGCCGGCGCCTCATCGTGAGCGGCTTGTCGTTGTTGCTTGTGTTTGGTTTCTCCCCACTGGGGAAGTGGATCAACAAGCCGCTCGATGACCGGTTCGCGGCGGCGCCACTGCCAGCCAATCGGGACATCAGCCACATCATCCTGCTCGGTGGTTTCGAGCAGCCAAGTATTGCCTATGGGCGCGACCGGATCTCGACCAATGCGTCGGGCGAACGGATCCTGGCCATGCCGCTGCTGGCGCGGCGGTATCCCAGGGCAAAGATCGTGTTCTCCGGCGGGCACGGCTCCTTGCTGGGTGAAAAATTCGATTCATTGAAGTCGATCGAGAACTACCTGGTCGGTGCCGGTGTTGCACGCGCACGTCTCGTGCTGGAGGGGCAGTCACGCAACACGTGGCAGAATGCAACCTATGTCAGGGAATTGCTCGAGCAGCACAAACAGGCGTGTCCGTGCGGGTTCCTGCTGGTGACATCAGCGTGGCATATGCCGCGCGCGATGGGCGTGTTTCGTCAAGCCGGATTTACCCAGGACAGCCGCCAGCTCTATGCCTATCCGACTGATTTTCGGACCCGGCCAGGTCGCTACCTTTGGCTGCCGTTCAGCCGACTTGATGAGGGATTGCGGTTGATGGATCAGTCGGTCAAGGAGTGGATCGGCCTGCTGGCGTACTGGATGACAGGCAGGACAGCGACGCTTTGGCCCGGGCCGTCGGCATCTGCAGATAACAGAAAAGCAGACTAGACGACGATTTTCGATTAATAGTGCGGTAGACGGACGTGCCGTCTGGCGATGTGAGTGAAGGGTAGGGCGAATGCCGCAAAACATTTCGGTGTCTGCCGGTGACTTGGTGAAGGCCGCGAAGAGCGCCATCACGGAGTATACGGTCGATGACATACAGGGGATGGCCGGGGACAATAACGTCGTGTTGGTCGATATTCGCGATCCGCGGGAGCTTGCGCGCGAAGGCAGGATGCCGGGCGCCTTTCATTGCCCGCGTGGCATGTTGGAATTTTGGATCTGCCCGGATAGTCCGTATCACAAGCCGGTTTTCGCCGAAGACAAGGAGTTTGTCTTCTTCTGCGCCGGCGCCATGCGATCGGCGCTGGCTGCAAAGGTGGCGCAGGATATGGGGCTGAAGCCGGTTGCGCACATGCTGGGGGGATTTGGCGCCTGGAAGAAGGCCGGTGCCCCGGTCGATCTCGACGAGAAGAAGTGAGGCCAATGACACGCCGGTGATGCTGCGGGGCCGGCTACAAGATGCGTCCAAATGGGCGGTGTGGGGATTCCGGATACCGTCTCAATCAAGTAGGAGAGCTGATTGTATGACCAGAACTGCCACAGCACTTGGCTGGTTTGCATTTGTAACTGTCAGCGTGCTGCAGCCTGCCGCGGCCAACGGTGCGATGATCTGCAATTTCAATGCCGGTGTCGTCAAGACGTACGAAAATGGTGTCTTCAAGGACGAGAAGTTGGAAGCACTCAGTTTTCGCATCGAAGACGTTGATCTCGTGCGCCAGACGGCCGCGCTGCGTACCAAACAGGGCAAGGGCGAGCTCAAAATCGTTCGCGCGATCGGCGCCAATCACTTTCTCGAGGTGGTGACCGAAGGGTTTCTCAACATGACGACGATCTACGACGCCGAGAAACCCGGTATGCCGATGCCGGCCGTGCACTCGCGTCATTTCGGGTTTTTCGGGGCGCCGTTCGTGTCGCAATATCACGGTATATGTCAGGCGAATTGAGGCAGGGTCAGTGACTGACAGCATCACAATCTATCACAACCCGAGATGCAGCAAGTCGCGCGCAACACTGGCGATGTTGCGCGACGCCGGGCATGAGCCGGAGGTGGTTCTCTATCTTGACGAACCACCGTCAGCGGCCCGGCTCAAGCAATTGCTGCAGGCGATGGGCCTGTCCGCGCGTGAAATCATGCGCCCAAAAGAGCCGCCTTACAAAGAGCTTGGACTGGCGGATGAGTCGTTGAGCGAGGATGTCCTGATCGAGCATATGGTGGCCCATCCGATCTTGATCGAGCGTCCTATCGTTGTTGCCGGAGATGAGGTGCGGCTCTGCCGGCCGGCAGAACGGGTGCAGGAATTGATCGGCGCTTCCTGACCTCAGTCGTGGACAAACCCGCGCGGAACGGGCCGGTGGCTTGCGTTTGGTGACGGTTGACGTCATTTTCGCAGGCATGACCACGCATATCGTCAAACTCTGTGTCGGTGTCGATAGCATCGAAGATCTCGAGAAATGGCAGGCCGGGCGCCTCGCTGCGAGTGCGCGCGAGAACGGGCAGCCGGAGCTCTATCATCGCACCCGGATGGTACCGAAGCGCCAGGATGCGGTGCTCGATGGCGGTTCGCTCTACTGGGTCATTCGCGGTGTCATTCAGGTGCGTCAGCGGATCGTGGCGCTCGAGGAAGGGCAGAAGGACGACGGCACACGCTGTTGCCGCATCA
Organism: Hyphomicrobiaceae bacterium; assembly: GCA_051010015.1. GTDB lineage: Bacteria > Pseudomonadota > Alphaproteobacteria > Rhizobiales > Hyphomicrobiaceae > CAJQQK01. Next base: position 1,410 of record JBPCVZ010000484.1, on the reverse strand, counting down.
TGCTTCATCCTGAGCTCGTTGCCGTACGGCCTACACCCCGACGGGCCTTTCAGGGCTGGCGATATCTGGAGGCCGACGATGCCCCACCCGATCTCGGACGCGGTCGCGGCAGACAGCTGGCCGCGATGCCGGCGCAGATGCGACGTGAGCTTGCCGAGCTCTGCCTGATCTGACCGGCGCGGGCGGTCAGCGCACGCTCGCTGAGTGCCTCCACAGCGCTTCCAGTGAGATTTCCGCTTGCGTTGTGGCCTTTTCCGGGATTTTGATTGCGGATGGCACGGATGACCCTGTCCGAAGCCCTCGATTTGCGATTGGAATGCGTGGATGTCTCAGCCGCCCTTTACCAAGGTTATTGCAGCGTTGCCGGCAACAGTACCGTTCGTCGGACCGGAAGCCCAGGAACGGGCGCGCGGCCACGGGTTTCGCGCACGGATCGGCGCCAACGAAAGCGTTTTTGGACCGTCACCCAAAGCCGTCGCCGCAATGGCGCAGGCGGCTGCGGAAGTTTGGAAGTATTCTGATCCGGACAACTTTGAGCTGATCCGGGCGATCGCGGATTATCATGACGTGGCGCCGGAAAACGTCGTGATCATCGAAGGTATCGACGGCGGGCTAGGCCTGACCAACCGCCTGTTTGTCAGTCCCGGCGATAGCGTGGTGACGTCGGATGGCGCCTACCCGACATTCAACTTTCATGTTGCGGCTTGCGGGGGACAGCTGATCAAGGTGCCGTTCCGTGACGACAAGGAAGATATCGAGGCGTTGCTGGCGGCAGCGACGCAGCATGGCGCCCGCATTCTCTATCTGACCAATCCCGACAACCCGATGGGCTCTTGGTGGCGCAGCGACGATATCGATGAACTGATCCGCCGGCTACCGGCGGGCACGATGCTGGCGCTGGATGAAGCGTACATCGACACAGCGCCTGCCGGCACGGCACCGGCGATCGACGTCAGCAATCCGATGGTGATGCGGTTCCGGACGTTTTCAAAGGCCTATGGCATGGCGGGTGCGCGGATCGGCTATTGTATCAGTGAAGCTGGAACGATCAGCCAGTTCGAGAAAGTGCGCAACCATTACGGGATCAACCGGATTGCGCAGATGGGTGCAGTGGCCGCACTTGCCGACCAGGCCTATCTGTCTGACACGGTCCGGCGGATCGCCGAGGCGCGCGACCGCATTGCGGATATCGCCAGGGCCAATGGCCTGGAGCCGCTTCCCTCGGCGACGAATTTCGTGACGATCGATTGCGGACGGGATGGTGACTACGCCCGCGAAATCCTCTCTGGATTGCTGGCGCGCGACATTTTCGTGCGGATGCCCGGCGTGGTGCCACTCGATCGCTGTATTCGTGTCGGGGCGGGGCTGCCGGAGGACATGGCGCTGTTCGAGGAGGCATTGCCGGAGGTT